>RHAI01000100.1 GCA_010028705.1 bacterium | reverse complement strand
GGTCGACCAGCTTTACAATATCCGATTGTTTCTTTACGAAATCGTCTTGGCCCAACACCAGATCTCGCAGCAGTGCATGTGGTGATATTATGATATCGCTATTGATCGACGTTTTACCTAATTCATATGCATAATTAGAGAACCTATTCAGAGCAACAGATGTGAGCGTATTGTTACGGACTACGCGTTTATAGTCGCGATCGAGTTCAGTTTTGCCTTTTTGGACGAGTTGTTCGAATGATAAGTTCACACGGTTCTCGAATTCCTTCACCATTCGCGCTTTCGTCAATTCGTCCATTCGTTTCTTGGTGGACTTAGTCGGTTCACACACGCTATTGCTCTGGTTCTTGAAACAGTCGGGTTGTATATTGCAGAATAGCGTATTCGTATCGATGAAAACTTCCTCGTCGATTGTCTGGTCGTGCACCCAGTGATTCTTAACACGGTGATAATATCCCACTTTTTGGCGCGCTTTGGCCTCAATTTCTATATCGCGCTTCTCTTTCTCCGTAAGCTTGGTCTCATCCACGTCGGATGGCAGAGTCGGCTGTATCGTCAATACTGCATATTCGCCGTCTTGGACGCGTTTTTTCCCTGCAATTAGAACCTGTGCCAGTTCCTTAGCATACTCAGGGTCTACGCTATGCTTCTGTATGAGGGTCTCTACAACGAATTCCATGAAAACTTCGGGAGACATTTGCTTCTTCTCTTTCGCATACGCATCGATAATTTTGTATGGTGTGTCGTCCAAGTCCTGATCGTAGAATACATCCTCGTTATTATTATCCGTTTGGAGAGCCTTCATTGTACTATATCGCTTACTCAAATAACGCTTCGTGCAATCCTTGGATTTCACATATTCCATATCGTCGATTTTGCCCGGTTCAAATTCGTTGATGATGTTCTCTGGATTCACTAATTCTTTGATGGATAGAACCGAGATGACATCGGCGAATAGGGTGCAATTATCCTTACCCAATAGTTTAAAGAGTAATTCACTCGTCGGTACCCGGGCATCCTTACTAGCATATGCGGATTCGAATAGGTCTCCCATTTTCACGTCCTCTATGAATATGTTCTCTATGAAGTCGAGGGGGCGTTCACTATCCGTGATACTAGATATATTACGCAGTTGCTCGGATCGATCTGCATTCTGTTTTATATATTCAGTCATTTGTTGTTTGATGTAATAACGGATCTCTTTAAACTGATTGAATGTGATGTCGTCGGTATAGACTAAAAACGGCTCTAGTTCTTTCACTATTTCCACGAACGACATTTTGTTTTTGATATATTTACGCAATAACCGGAATATGACACGTGTTTTGGGTATGACCGTGTTTAAAAACTTATTGAATTTCTCTGGTTCGTTTTCGAATTTTTCATCCAAGATATATTCCTTGATGTTTTGCATGAATCGTATATCACCGTCTTTATTCGCTGCTTCGTTCTCGTCATTGTCGTCCTCCTTGTCGCTTTCATCGTCGTATTTTATTTCGTTGTCTATATCATCTACTATATGAGTTGCAACGCCGGTTTTCTGTTTCAATAGACGAAACAACGAAAAATAGTTCGCATGTAGATTCGCGCGGACCATAATATTAGTACCGGGAAGATCAATTTGGGAGAATTTCATAACTGGTTCTGGCAATACAATTATGGATTTTAGAGACATCTGGTCGTTCGGCGTCATTTTATTCCGAATATACACGACTTTCCCGGACTTCATGAGAACCGTATCCTTCTTCAATAAACCGAGATTATAGCGTTGTATGACGAACTGGCGTTGTTGTATGAAAACGGATGCTTTTTTATTATCGTCTTTGGACGTTGAACGCGATACACTACTCGTAAATTTACCCAAATTATCCACGATGGCATCGAGGTCCGTGAGAACCTCTTGTTTCGCGAGAAGACCATCCACAGAAGCAACAAAGGGTGTATTGTACTTATCCATGTTTGCATACAATTCGGAATATTTATCACCATGTTGAGAACCTTGCACGTATTGTTTCCCCAATTCCTTTTGTGATGCCAGTTCGGTACTCAGATTAGTTTGTATAACGTCATCATGCAACTCATAATCATCAATATCCATATATAGTTTACGTTTTTGTGATACTACAGGTACGATCCACTGTAATTTGGTGCTGAGATTCCGGATCTTATCAACGATCGGTTTATGGAGAATGCCATGTTGTATGAAACCGACGACATTCATATTTGCATCGAATTTGGAGAACTTGTTGCGAAGCTGTTTGAATCGTTCTATGAGAACGTGAATGTCGTTCATCACGCGTTTTGTGCGTTTATCATTTGGTATGGTGGATAGCAATTCATCCATGAGATCATTCGCTTGGACCTCGATACTATACTTTTTCTGATGTTCTGGCAATTCGACCAATTGGACGATATCTTCGAGTTCATCTCCGAATACGATCTCATTCGCATCTAAATACAGGGCATGTAGGATATCCCTAACGTCGTCGTCTGGAACCGCGTTTTCGGCGACGTTGATAACCATATCACCAGATTCTGTTACTTCAACAGAAGAAGTCGAACTGAGCGGTACGTCTTCTTCTAGTACGGGTTGCTCTTCGACCGGCGTCAGTGAGTCTTTCGGTGCACTGATCGGCTTGGCGCGAATCACGAACTTTGTGAACGGAATATGCTCGGGAATGCCCTTATACTCAAAGTTGATGTAGATCGTTTTACGATCAGGGAAGGTGATTATTTCGATCATGTCTTCCTCTAAATTCGTGATTTCGCCCGTGATTACAGTGGGAGTATCGCCTCCTATATAGACGTCCAACCAGACATGTGGCAAGAGGCCGTTCTGTCGGGCATATCCTTCCTCCTCACTTCGATCCATGAGTAATATAGACGTAATTGATTCATCGGATAGTCCACCGTCCACGTTTACCGTCAGCAAGGTTTTCTTTAGACTCGCGACATTTATCATCGCAATCTTGCTCTCATCAATATAATCTATAATGAATGTATTTTGATGTAAATCAGGGTTGGTGGGCGATTCAATCTGTATGATATCACCCAACTTCAATCTGATATCTTCTGTTTCCATTTCCATAGAATCCATTATACAATCCATCTATATTATTATTCGGTCCAAAATTGATTGTAAAACCACTTAAACGTTATTTGCCTGAAAATACATCTGAGATGGAATATACGATCAACCCTACCAATGAAGGCGTAAAGAGTAAGATTTACCATACGTCTCATGCCAGTTACAAAATTTTAAATAACAACCCTCTAGTTACCGACGACGAGTCACTCGGTCCATACCGATCGGTAATCCTAGACCCGCTCACCGACAAGATCATGTGCTTCTCACCGCCTAAATCGGTATCATTTGATACACTTGTTGCTAAATGCCCCGGCTTAGCAGGTGTAACCGCTACGAAGATCGTAGAGGGTACAATGATGAACCTGTTTTACGATCCGCGCATTGAGTCGTGGGAGGTTGCGTCGAAGGGTGCTGTCGGATGCAATTATTGGTATTTTCGCACACAGTATCCGGGTCATGTTCGTGCCGCACAATTGACATTCCGTGAAATGTTTATTGATGCATTGCGCGCGCCACTTGGCGCCCAGTTAAATGATATTCCGCTGATCCAAGAGCTAGATAAGTCGCGAGTGTATAGTTTTGTAGTGCAACATCCGAACAACCACATCGTATTGAAGATCGAACATCCGGCAATCTATTTGATCGAAGTATATCACGTCGGGGAGAGCGGGTCTATTCGCGTCGTGGAACCGGACAGTGCATTTGCAAATAGTACCGTGTTGTATCCGGAGCGATGCTTTGTGGATTCTTA
>RHAI01000099.1 GCA_010028705.1 bacterium | reverse complement strand
CTAAACCCACGTCGATGGCTGGGACGATTTTGTCCATCACCCAACTTGGAGCCACCTGGGCCAGAACCTCGGGGCCTAAACCCACGTCGATGGCTTGGAGAAATGCGTTCTTCTGTTTTAGATCGCTCAGGCCTGTAAACACATTGGATAATAAGTCGATGGCTAAGCTTTTCCGACGCTGTTTCAACTTTGGGTCATCGTCACCGCGTATTGACGGATCGTCGCCGTTAACCCCATATAAAAAGAGTCCGATAACAAATTTAATATACCCATCGTTAGTTTTAATTCCGCTCAATATACGTTCCATCATCGTCGTTATATCCTTGTCCAGCGTATGCGCACACGCTGCGACTGCGGGAAAAAAGTATGAGACGCAGTCGAGAGCGTTAAACATCTGGGACAAGTCCTCCTGCCACGTACCGACCCGTTTAGTCATCACCGCCTGCACGAACTGCTGTTGCACCGTACAGGTTTCCTTGACGTCAAACGTCTCATCCTTTTTTATAAAGATTGCATCAAATACCTTGGCCAGCCCAGTACCATTCCACCTCGTTGCCACCGCCTGGACGAAGTGTTCGCGGCTTGAATCATCGGTCAACGCCTGAAATACGGCCGCTAATTGAAATCGACCACGTTGTTTACTTTCCTTGTTACTATCTTTGACTAGTTTTTGTAAGAATTCTACCCGATCATGATCGTTTTGGAATCGACTAAACGTTTCACCGTCGATGGATGTTTGAGATTCGGACGGGACGGGCGGTTCTTTTTCCGGAATAACGTCGACAGGGTTGGATCCGGGGATGTTTAGATTGCGATACGCAGCGGTCAAACACCCCAACACCGCCTGAAAATACATCTCATGCTGCGTCTTGGGTTGGCGATATCCCACCGCTATTTTTGCAAGTTTGCCATTAATACCGCTGTCGTCGCGAGTCTCAAAGGCGCTGTCCACCGCCTGATGCAGCGGCCCCGTTTCTAACCCGTTATTGAACCGGTAATCGTTTCCAAACTCATTGTCGGCGATACGCCGCGTCGCCTCAAGTAGGCGGTTCACGTTCTCAGCGAAGAGTTGGATTTCCGGAGGCACGGTTTCCCTGGCCTGTGACGGTGGATAGCAGTTCACCAGAGACTTAAGTAAGGCATCAATCGCCCGCGCCTCCGTATCAAAATCAACCGCCAATAATTTCGGCGCCTCTTCTGACAGGTTACAGGTGTCTGATTTACTCCGACTCTGAACATAACGTGTAATCTGTTCGACCGGTGATCCATAACCCGCTGTGGGACCCAGAAAATCAGCGAAACTTGCCGTGCCAGACAGGGCAATCACCTTAGGCGACGGATATGACTGGCCGCCACTGATTGGCGACACTCGGTCGATTATTGTGTCACAATTTGGACCATCAATTGAAATCGTAACCACACACTACAACTTCCTCCCCCAACGCCAGTGTACCGCTCACTGCCATCATGTGTTCATTTAAATTTTGGAATTAAACCCGGGGGCAACGATAGCACAGCGACCAAGGATTCAACCACTATCTAAGTTCTGGCTCCAGATCCAATCAGACGGTATCCCCAACACTCGGAGACAATGGGGATGTGAAAAAGGCTCGAACAACTGAGGGCGAGGCAGTAGACGTATTCAAGATCGGCCGCGCTTCCACGGTCGAATCTAGATGAACACCACCCAATTTCTGTTTAGGGGTTAATATTTGATCCATTTGAACCTGAAAATCGGTTTCTATCTGATCGAACCACGATTTGAAATCCCAATCCGATGAGCTCGATGCCCGATTACTTTTGCCGCTGGAGGCGTTAGTAGTTACGGGGGGCTGAGCCGACAGGGTGGAACCAGAGGGTGGCGAGTCACCATTGACAATGGGAGTTTCACACTCTATCGGCGCAATTTTTCTCTCGATATCCATAAAATCCCGTTCTAAGCTGTCTAAAACCTCATCAAAGTTTGCACCAGCTACCAAAAACTTGCGATGTGACTTTTTTATTTCGTCGATATCCGAATCCGATTCAGAATCCGATACCCCATGTAGCGACTTCATGTCTAATTGACGGGGAGTTCGTAAAGGGGTTCTCAGGTTTCCGGCGGTGTAACCGACTGGCGGGCGTTGCATCCCTGTGTCACCAAATGTCACCCCGTCGATGGGCCTGTTGCAAAATGGCTTATGTTCAGAAATAGCGATGTGGCCAAATGATTCAGATGCGCCGTTTCTCGCTCGCCCCAAGTCTAGCAATTTCGTGACTGTTTCCGGGACATTTAATGGAGGCCTTTTCGTCACTGTTTCACGAAACGTAGCCCAGCCGGTGGACTCACCCTTGAGTGATTGCATCTCCTCGATGATCCGTTGCCAAAGATCGGAGAGTTCCCCGCTCGGTGGGTGATTGGCTAGGGCATCCAACTCATGATCAGTATAGTCCATCAAACCATGTAAAATACAATCCTTATATTCTGCAAAATACGCTATCTCTGGGGATCGTGTCACAATGCCGTCCATCAGATTAAAGTGAATATTATCCGATCTATCCAAAATCCCTTCGATTGCCGGCTGCCCGATACCGGGCGGTTTACGATCGCCGAAGCGAAGCTTTAAACACCCCAACACCGCCTGAAAATACATTTCGTGCTGGGTCATCATCTGGGTGTTGCAATCTGTTACACTGGCTGCTAGGGTGGAATTTATACCGTTGTCCCGGGTCTCAAATCCACTGTCGACCGCTTCATGAAGGTACCCTCTCCCTTCGCCGACCAGAAAGTGAAACTGGTTACCCAGATCAGGGGCCGCCAAGGCCGTGATCGCTTCGAGCATCGTTGTCACCCGTTCAGTGAATTGGAGAATCTCCGCGTCAGTTGGCGACGAGGTTACCAGCCGACGCAACTCGCCATCAATGGCAATCGCCTCAGAATCGAGAAACTTCGCCACACGCACAGGTGCATCCCGATCATAATCGTCACTCTTGAAACCGATGGGGGACGTTTGGTTCGAATGAAGGGATACCAGAGTCGATTGTGCCACCTGAGCCGCCGTTGACCGTTCACTTCGAATGAGGGCCACGTAGTCACGCAGTGTGGAGGTTGCAATATGTTTAGCGGCTACCATTGGGATATTGATTCACTCGTTCCGACACCCACCATCCATAGCGGGTGCGCCTAGGTCGGTAGCCTCTGCCCCATGGCTTCCGGAGTCCGACCGGTGCGGGGACTGTCACCCGTCCTTGCTTGATCTTTATAAACTGTTTGACACGCAATTAACCGTGCAGCAATGATACCTTTATAATCGTTTAGAAGCGATTTCGCATTACTAGCGCATTCAATCTTCACAGTCGTTGTCTTTTTATTACCCGCATTTGGGGTGGTAAACGAAATATACCGTAACCACCGGATGAGATCGGGATCGGTGCAATCGTCTGGGACCGGCGCATCGACTTTGACATCATATATTGCTCGTAAATTTTCAAAAAATGTTGCTATTCGGGTAGATTGGGGGATGTCCAAATCAACTTTGACCGACTCAACGATGGTGCAAAACAGCACCGACGCCGATCGATCCGCACACAATTTTTCAACTTCGATTTTCGCGTTTTGTCTTGTTACGTCGTTCTTGGCATCTAAAATTTCGGTAACTATTTTTTCGGCACTTTCATGATGGCGCTGCCATATTTTTTGGCTTCGTATCCTCAAATCCCTAAAGGACTGCAATTCGTTAATAAGTGTGCTTTCACAGTTAGGCCGGCCTTTAATATTCGAAGCGACCAACGCTAACTGCCGATCGAAATCGGGGAGAGCGAACTTTTCATTAAAACCCGTCGTTTTTATCGGCGTGGCCGGGGAACT
>RHAI01000098.1 GCA_010028705.1 bacterium | reverse complement strand
CAACCCCAATAACGTTTTTACATCATTAATTGAATCGGAAGCAATCATTTCCTTTATGTCGTTGATACCGACAACAAACGGTTCAATAATCTCATCAACGTCGGGATCGAGCGGATCCCACACCAAATGGGTAGCTAAATAAAAATGCATGTATTCCGTGCAAAAACCCGGCGTTGGAAAACCCGAAAAAAGCTTTTTTAAACGGCCGGCTCGAAATCCAGTTTCCTCCCTCAACTCGCGTTGGGCGCCCACTTCAGGATCTTCTCCAACGTTCAAAACTCCCGCAGGAACTTCGACCAAGACCCGACCAGCAGCGGTACGAAACTGCCGAATAAGCAAAAATTTAGACTCATGAGTAACGGGAACAACAACGACCGCCTGTGGATGCTCGACAATATGCCGAGTGCTTTGCACTCCGTTCGGAGATAAAATCTGGTACTCGGATAAGGATATTCGGCTCCCAGAGAATATTGGCAGTTTGCCGATCACTTTTTCTGAAAGGTCAATTGACATAACCATAGCCTTTTCCCTCTCCAGTACGCCAATCAAACACTAAGCGAGAAATCTGAGCCACCCAAGTGGTAGCGAATGGGCGAGACTCCGCCTTACTAGTAAACACGGACAGTACATAGGGACGCCCTTCAAGGAAAACAATACCGGCATCGTTCTTTACGTAAGCCAGGGTTCCTGTCTTGTTTGCAACTCGAACCGCAACGGGCAAATATTTGGGGATCCCCCATTTGACATGCTGGCGACCCAGAATGGCAAGCATCTCATCAGAGGCTTCCTTACTGATAACATCCTTGTGATAAATTCGAGTAAATAATAATCCCATGTCGCCAGCAGTTGAGAAGTTAATCCCCTCCGCTTTCAGTAAATTAGCTTCACCAATCATTGTACTTCGTAGCCCCAATCGTCTCATCGTTCGATTGATATTCGCTTTTCCAACCCGATTAATCAAAAGATAGGTGGCGGTATTATCACTGATCGTAATCATCTGCTCAACTAAATACCGCACCGAATACGACCCGCCCGACCGCTGAAACTGCAAGGTTCCAGACCCGCCGACCTTATCTCTTTGGTGCATCACGATTTTGTCGTCTAACGACAGTCGTTTCAACGCTACTTGCCGATACACCTCGACCATTACCGCCACCTTTATGACGCTAGCTGGATTGAATAAGCGATCGGGTGCGACAGAGACAGTTCGATCGTTGGTCAGATCCGTAAAGGACACACTAATATTCCCCGGATGGGTAAAGGCAAAATTCTCTATGATTTGATGAAGACTTTCGTAATCATTAATCGATAGTATAGGGGTAGCCCTAAACACGAGAAGGAAAAGAACGAAGAAAAACCATGATTTCATCGAAAACTCCTTACCGTTTGAATTTAAGGACTACCCCCAAATTCCCATTTCCCAAAGAAACTAATCGGCCAAAGGAGATACAGGAACCAAGTTAATCCGATTCTGAGCATCAATCTCTTTGACACGCACGGGGATAACCTGACCCAAAGACACGACCTCATCAACCTTCTCAATCCGACGCTTGGCCATTGCCGATACGTGAATGAGCCCTTCTTTACCAGGCAAAATCTCAACAAATGCGCCAAAGTGAGTGACACGGGTTACTTTACCATCATACTCGTCACCCGCCTCAATATTACGGGTCAGAGTAATAATCATTTTTTTCGCGAGGTCTAAATCCGATTGATTTTTAGCGGAAACGGATACCTGGCCAATTGACCCATCGGTTACTACCACATTCGCCTTAGATTCTTCCTCAATCTTCCGTATCATCTTACCCCCTGGGCCAATCAAAACGCCCACTTTTTCAGGATCTATCATCAATGTTTCAATTTTAGGGGCGTTAGCAGACAAAATCCCTCTCGGGGCAGATATCACAGACATCATCGTCCCAAGAATGTGCATCCGACCGCGATGGGCTTGATCTAACGCTCGCTCAAGGATCTCCTGAGTTAACCCACCCACCTTGATATCAAGTTGCAGGGCTGTAATTCCATGAGCCGACCCCGCTACTTTAAAGTCCATATCTCCGTAATGGTCCTCGAGCCCTTGAATGTCAGACAAGATAACATAATCACTGCCATCCAGGAGCAACCCCATCGCTATACCAGAGACGGGCGATTTGATTGGAACCCCGGCATCCATGAGGGCAAGAGTACCCGAACATACAGATGCCATGGACGAGGAGCCATTTGACTCAAGAATTTCGGAAACCAGTCGTACGGTGTACGGGAATTGGTCACCTTTCGGCAAAATAGCCTTAATTGCACGCTCAGCCAATGCGCCATGCCCCAACTCTCGCCGACCAGTCCGGGCCATGTTGCCAACTTCTCCGACTGAATACGGGGGAAAATTATAGTGAAAATAATATGACCGATGAACGGTTTCACCTAATCCATCATCCAACTGCTGATCATCCGAGGTCCCAAGCGTCAATACCCCAAGACTTTGCGTCTCACCCCGGGTAAATAATGCAGATCCATGAGTACCAGGAAGAATGCCCAACTCGATTTCGATGGGTCGGATCACATCGAGGCCACGACCGTCGGGTCTAATTTTATCTTTAATAACGGTTTGACGAATCTGTTCCTTTTTGATCGACGAAAAAATTCGCTTAACTTCAGCCAGATTGTCACTCGTATCAGAAACGAATTGATCAATAATTTTAACCTCTAAATCGGCTAAAAACTGCTCAGTGGCTTGCTTATTTCCGGAACGAAGACTATCAGAAATTTGATTGCCCATCGCCAGTGTAATCGCAGAAACTAACTCACTATCGTTTATCACACCAGGAACGAGAACCTTTTCAACCCCAACAGTGGCGGCAAGCTCATCCTGAGCACCTACGAACTGCTTTATAGCGGCATGTGCCAAACGAATAGCTTCAAGTATAACGGATTCAGACACTTCATTCGCGCCCGCTTCAACCATCAAGATCGCATCGTTCGTCCCGGCAACAACAATATGAAGATCGCTCACTTCTAACTGAGTAACTGATGGATTTACCACCAACTGTCCGTCAACTAATCCAACGGTGGCCGCGCCAACAGGGCCTTGAAATGGAATATTGGATACCGCCAAGGCAGATGATGCCGCCACAATACTCAGTGAATCTAAGCTGACCTCGGGATCATAGGAAAGGACAGTAACAACAACCTGCACGTCATTGAAAAAATATTTTGGGAAAAGGGGACGAAGGGGACGATCAATCAACCGAGCCACCAAAGTCGCCGCAGTACTCGGCCGAGTTTCCCGCTTAAAAAAACCGCCAGGAATTTTACCAGAGGCATACATCTTCTCAACGTATTCCACCGTCAATGGAAAAAAGTCCACCCCGAGTTTCGGGCCTTTAGACATTACCGCGGTAGCCAACAACACGGCATCCCCACACCGAAGTACCACTGAGCCGTTTGCCTGTTTGGCCATGACACCAGTAGATAGCGATACTTCTTTACCCGCTACTATCACTTTTTTATTAATTTCTCGATTTAACATGGACAACCTTTCGGGGCTACCGCCGACATTTCAAACCAAATGCCAAAAACAGTAACTAATCTTTTGTTTTCAGCTTAAGTTTCTTGGTTAATTTTTTGAAAGAGTCCTCATTTGACCGTTGAAGATAGCTCAACAAGCGCTTTCGTCGTCCGACCATTATCAATAGACCTCGACGGGTATGATGATCTTTTTGATGCATTTTCAAATGATCCACTAAATGATTAATACGCTCAGTCAATAATGCGACCTGGACTTCAACCGAGCCGGTGTCTTTCGTATGTAATTGATGTTGATCGATAATAACTTTTTTTTCTTTTTCGCCAATAACTGCCATTCAAAGACTCCTT
>RHAI01000097.1 GCA_010028705.1 bacterium | reverse complement strand
AGATGTGGTGTACCCAATGTAAGACGGGATTCAGTTGGACTACAGGCAAGATAGAAATGAAACTCCACAATCCCCATTATTATGAATGGCGTCGTCAGAACGGCGGTCTAGACCGAGAACAGGGCGATAACCAACAGTGTATTACGCCCACTGACATATTCAATAACATTATAAATTCGGTTATTTCAATCGAGTTGAAAACCGAACTGACTGAGAAATGCCGACAATGTATCCACAACTCCGCTTATAATCAAAATCCTCAGATTCCCGATTTTGAAATTTACCGAATCCAGTATCTAAAAAAACAAATCGATCTTGAGGAATTTAAATCCGCGCTCGTTCGCTTATCCAAGGCGTATTCAAAGAAACACGAACTCTACACTGTGTATGAACTCCTCTCTACCACTTTCACTGACATTATGCGTCGCTATTGTATGAACTTCCAAGACATGTCCGTATTAAGCGAACTGGATACTATTATCCATTACGTAAACGGATGCTTCGCGGACATAGCATACTCATATGGATGCACGACGAAACACGTGGTTGATAATGATCTGAGTGTCGACAAGGTTCCAATGTAAAAAATTGAAACCGAATTTTATATGCAAAAGGCAAGGCAAACAAAAATGAACGTCTAATATATTAGTTAACATTACTCCTTCTTTTTTTCCGAGTTCGCTGCGATAAATGCCAGAATCTTAGTCTTGTCAAATGCATGCTCGACGTTCGGATTCTCAGTGAAGTAATCTATGAGCCGCTGATCGGGAATACCATCTATATACGCGTCCAATAGGTCACGCATATTGCGAAAACACCCACGATCGCATAATTTTACCCACCCCCAAGTTTCGGCATTGACGGTACCACAATAGGCGCATACGAAGGATGTATCAGTACTAGTACTCATTTTTCAACGGATACATTAATTTGTATAAAAAAACAATGAATCAATTTTTCCACCTTTTACAAAGGTGGAGCCAAATCAGGGAACCGTAGGTTCCCTGAACGGGAGGGGGTTAAGGGAGACCGTTGGTTCCACTTACCGATAAAGCCCATTTTGAAAATTCCAAACAAACTCTGATCGTCTATCTCGTTCTCGCCGTTCTTCTATCGCAATAAGTCTTGCCTGTTGGGCTAGACGATATTTGTTCTCTAAAGCCCAGCTGGTAAATGGAACGACAATTTCGGATGGATCCACATCATTCGGCCACCCAACATCAAATTTATATTCGTTCAGGTTCTCTCGCGGCCATTTGTATTGTGAGGTCATTTTATGGGGTACTATAAACAAAAAACATGCATTTGTTTTCAATTTTTATCAATATTCAGACAAACCCAGTCTATAAACAAATACAGTACAATTCCATTGACTAGATAACACCAATTGGAACCCCATGTATTCCCATAATAAAACACACTGAATAATAGCAAAACGAGCGATCCGAGAGCACTGAAAGGGAATCGTATAAACAACGTCGCCAAACAAACAAAATACAAGAGAACATTGTTCTTTTCTAGCCCTTGCAGATCATTCCACAACCATTCTAGATGCCCGTTTTTACCTACGATGGTTTTGAATTGTATCGGATTATACACGGATTTATAGAGTGTCGTACCTACTAATGAGGCAATATAGGTCGGCAATAGAACATTCCTCAGGTACACATATGATGGAGGTAACAATAACAATGCGGTAATTGGTTGCGCGATACGAATTAAAAACCAACCTGCAATGGATGCGATCTGGTTCATCCGCGCATTGCGCGTTTCAATACTGGTCCATAGGAAAAACTCGGCCAATTGCATGAAAGAAAAAGAGAATACAAACAAATATACGGCACTCGAATTAAACAACGCGGACTTATGTTTAGCACTCCATAGAATTCCCATTACAATTGTTGTAAATAGGAATGTACCCAATGATACCTCCTTGGACCAACACATATAGAATACATAGATACAAAAAAATAAATATAATGAATCCACCGTTTCATGAGATTTTGGCTCAACCTTTTCCAAAGGTTGAATTTGGTTCAATATGTGGATAAGTAAGGGAAGGGTTCGGGAAACCGTAGGTTTCCTGATTTGGCTCCACCTTTTCCAAAGGTGGAATTAGATATCATCAAAGTCCACCTTCTCGTCCACATCCGCCTCGCGCTCCCGCTGAATCAATGCAACCGTCTCATCATCGCCATCGTCCTTCTTGTTCGTAAATACAACATCACCACCACCGTTGTCATCTTCGGGAAAATCCCCGTATTTCTGCTGTAGGATACATAATAGATCGCACTCCAGCTTCTTGTCGGACTGCCAAGTGCGCTTGCCTACAAGCACACAAGTATTCACAGTAACCATGTTATGGGACTTCTGACGTCCACGGAACTTACCGCGAATATAACACAAATACTGCGTCTTATCAATGATATCAATCACATGACACATACCATTCCCCAACATCTTCTCTACACGTGCAATGAACTCAAACTCATTGGATGGCATGGGGTCGCGCGACGCATGCTCCTGGACCATGTTCTTGCGTGCGACGGTCTTGTGCTTGGATCCTCCGGTAGTATTCTTCACCATTTGATTGTTGTGGTGTGTTGTTGCTGTTATTGATACTATAATAATACAGAATCAATTTTCTAGGGGAACCTACGGTTCCCCTATGACCCCTCCCTTTATTTATGCGAGTTTAGTTTGTTAAGTTCTTTAACACCACAACATCCCTGAACCCCTCCCTTTATTTATGCAAGTTTAGTTTGTTAAGTTCGTTAACACCACAATATCCCGAACAAAGGAGGGGGTAAGGGGGGACCAAGGTCCCCCCTAGAAGTCCGCATTAAATTCAAAAATATCATCCGCCTTCGTGCAGTTCGTAAGTGCATATTCCGAATTAGTGCGCTCAAAGAAATTCGTCTTGGTTTCCACACTAATCAACTCCATAAATTCAAACGGATTGTGTGAACCATAAATCTTGTCGTATCCGAGCTGGACGGACAAACGATCCGCGACGAATTCCACATACTGCGTCATGAGCTTGGAATTCATACCGATCAACCTGCACGGCAGAGAATCCGTGATAAACGACTTCTCAATCTCCGTCGCATCCCGAATGATCTCCGTCGCTCGCGCCTTGGAAATCTTATTGTTGAGCTTACTATAAAGCAAAATCGCAAACTCGGTATGGAGTGCCTCGTCACGGGAAATGAACTCGTTGCTGAGGGTCAGCCCGGGCATGAGTCCGCGCTTCTTGATCCAATAAATGGATGCGAAACTGCTGCTGAAGAAAATGCCCTCTACACATGCAAACGCCACCAGACGCGACGCAAACGATGCATCCTCGTCGCCGATCCACTTCTCCGCCCACTTTGCCTTTGTACTTATGCACGGGAAATTATCGATTGCTTTGAAGAGCCGATTCTTCTCCGCGTTGTCCTTGATATAAGTCTCAATCAATATGGAATACATTTCCGAATGGATGGACTCCATCGCCGATTGGAACGCATAAAATGACCGCGCCTCCGCGACCTTGACATCATTTAGGAAGCGTAGCGATATATTTTCCATTACAATGCCATCACTTCCCGCGAAAAACGCCAGCGTCATGCTGATGAAATGGCGCTCATCATCGGTCAACTTCGCCCAGTCATTCAGGTCCCGCGACAGATCCACCTCCTCCGGACGCCAGAAGGAATCCACCTGACGCTTATACATCTGATAGATATCATCGTACTGAATGGGAAATAAGGTGTAGCGGCC
Organism: bacterium; assembly: GCA_010028705.1. Classification (GTDB taxonomy): domain Bacteria; phylum Margulisbacteria; class Marinamargulisbacteria; order SXXA01; family SXXA01; genus RHAI01. The sequence continues at coordinate 169 of RHAI01000097.1, read as the reverse complement.
AGGCGAGTCGCGGAGAATGGGTTCGTCGTCGGACATTACTAAATATACAATTGGGTTATATTATTTCTATGGGACTTTAGTTTTAAGCGGTTTAGTAAAATTAAGTTCTTTGGAATATATATACAAAATGAAGATGCGAAATATGCTGTCATCCAATAAAATTTTACAC
>RHAI01000096.1 GCA_010028705.1 bacterium | reverse complement strand
TAGTGGTACCCCTAAAAAATCGAAAAAAGAAATGGGTCCAGTTTTTATTTTTGGACATTTTAAAAATGTCCAATTTTGAAAAAGCGATGAATAAATTTTCAGAAAAAATCAAAAAATCCATTTTCACTCGTAGATGCTTTAAATACCAACAAAATACGCCAAAAAATGTTACCATAAATTTTTTTATGAAAAATCAGCGGGATTTTTCTGTTTCCAAAAAAAGGAAACAAATAAATCCCAAAATCCTGCAAATTTTATTAAATTATTTGTTATGATAATTACGTTTGATAAAAATAAAAATGTGTATTACCATCACACCATATTTTCATTGTCAGTCACGATGGAAACAACATGGAAACAAAAAAATCCCGCTTTTCATAATTATATAATTATTTACCTACTTTATATGAAGGTATCGTTAATAATGAAATTATACAATTCGTTTATATTTTCAATAAAATTGTATAAATTTAACGAAATAATTAGTGGTACCCCTAAAAAATCGAAAAAAGAAATGGGTCCAGTTTTTATTTTTGGACATTTTAAAAATGTCCAATTTTGAAAAAGCGATGAATAAATTTTTGGAAATGAATATAATATTCAAAAAATAATTATTGTAACCACATTGATTTTTCATTGTCAGTCACGATGGAAACAACATGGAAACAAAAAAATCCCGCTATTCAAAATATTATAATTATTTACCTACTTTATAAGTAGTATAAAATATATGTAATATATATAGTAAGTATTATATGTTGCCTCTAGTTCCAAGTTCGCCGTCCATTGTACCAACATTTATGCCAACATTTATGCAATCTATGTATAAATCGAAATTGCCTACTTTTACGCCAACCTATAGTCCAAGTATTATTCCAACCTATAGTCCAAGTATTATTCCAACCTATAGTCCAAGTATTATTCCAACCTATAGTCCAAGTATTATTCCAACCGATTCACCAACTATTATTCCAACCGATTCGCCAACTATTATTCCAACCTATGCGCCAACCTATAGTCCAACCGATTCACCAACCGATTCACCAACTATTATTCCAACCCATGCGCCAACCCATGCGCCAACTTATTCACCAACCTATTCTCCAACCTATTCTCCAACCTATTCTCCAACCTATTCTCCAACCTATTCTCCAACCTATTCTCCAACCTATTCTCCAACCTATTCTCCAAACCTATTCTCCAACCTATTCTCCAACCTATTCTCCAACCTATTCTCCAACCTATTCTCCAACCTATTCTCCAACCTATTCTCCAACTTATTCTCCAACTATTATTCCAACCTATTCACCAACTTATTCTCCAACCTATTCTCCAACTATTATTCCAACCTATTCTCCAACTATTATTCCAACCTATTCTCCAACCTATTCTCCAACCTATTCTCCAACCTATTCTCCAACATATTCACATAGTCAGGAAAATGCAACGGTAAATAATTTTAGTTCAAATACATTTAAAGTGAATAGGACAAAAATGTATTTGATTATATTTACTATTGTCCCACTTAGCGGTATAATAATATATATTATTTACAAATATTATAGTAAAAAGGAAACAGATAAAAATGAAATAGACTTCAATACAATATACAATGAAAAATCGGAACAAGAAACAACTGATAAAAATTCATTCACCACAAACCCACTAATATACGATACACGAATAAGTGATTTTTATAGGAGAAGTATTGATTTGTGATTTACACTTTTACATATTTCAAGCGCCCATTTTAGAGAAATGTGTAATATGTTATATAAATTTAACGAAAAAATTAGTGGTACCCTTAAAAAATCGGAAAAAGAAATGGGGTCACTTTTTATTTTTGGACATTTTAAAAATGTCCAATTTTCAAAATGCGAAGAATAAATTTTCAAAAAAAAATGAAAAAACCGTTTTTACTCAGGGATGCTTTAAATACCAAAAAAATACGTCAAAATGTGTTACCATAAATTTTTATTCATTTTTTGGAAAAGGATTTTAAGCGATTTTTTTATTTCCAAATATAATAAAAATGGAAATGAAAAAATCGCAAAAATCGCAAAAAAATCAATGTTTTTATGAATGTAAAAGTTGCAACTATATTACGAGCAACAAATATGATTATACGAAACATACATTGACTGCAAAACATTTAAAACAACAAAAATATCGAGCAATGGAAATCGATGGAAATGAAAAAATCGCAGCGAATACATGCAGACATTGTATGAAACCATTTACAACTAAAAGTGGATTATGGAAGCATATCCAAAAATGTTCTATATCGAATGAAACTATCAATGAAATGGTCCAAGAAAAAGAAATCGTAGAAAATAAAGTAAACTCTGACTTATTCTTACAAGCAATGAATCGCACAAATGAATTACAAGAAGCATTTTTAGAACAAAATAGAGAACTTCAAAACAAATTGCTGGAAAAAGAAAATTACATCATAGAACAAAATAATAAATTATTAGAACTTTCAAGTAAGCCAATCAATAATACAATAAATACTATCAATAATAATCAATTTAATCTGAATTTATATTTGAATGAAACATGTAAAGATGCCATGAATATTGTTGATTTCGTGAATTCATTGAAATTGACGATCGAAGATTTCGAAACCACTGGGAGGTTGGGATTTGTTGAGGGTATATCACGTATTTTCATCAAGGAATTGAAAAATATGGAGATAGAAAAATTACCCATACATTGTACGGACTTGAAACGTGAAACCTTATATATAAAAGACAATGACAAATGGGAGAAAGAGAATGACGAAAAAAGACGGTTTAAATGGGCGATAAACCGTATCGCGCAATTGAATTTAAATCAATTACAAAATTGGCAATTGGCATACCCCGAAAGTATTATAAATAATACGCCGGCAAATGAAAAATTCACTGAATTGGCATTGGTTGCATTGGGCGGTCGAGGTGAAGAACAGGAAAATAAATTCCGGGAAAAAATAATGAAAAATGTTCTCAAAGAAGTGGTCTTGGATAAAAAAAGCATGGTGAAATAAATTCCAGGGAACCTACGGTTCCCTTGGACGAACCCTCCCTTTGTATGAAAATTTTATATTCCATAAAAAATTGAAATATTATAATAAAGGTATTATAAGTAATAATATACGCAAATAAATACAACAATTACAATGAATACTGTAAGACTAACCCCAGAAAATGTATTTCAATATATAGGTTATGACATAATATTTAAAACACGTAAAACCCATATAATTACGCGAATCGATAATGTATCTGCTACAGGAAAAACTATATATGTAAAACATCCAGATTTACAAGATAATTTGCAAATAGTATCAAGAATAATATACGTAATTTTATAAAATAACCGTAGGTTCCCTGGATTTAACGAAAAAATTAGTGGTACCCCTAAAAAATCGGAAAAAGAAATGGGCTCAGTTTTGAAAAAAGGACATTTTAAAAATGTCCGTTTTTCAAAATGCGAAGAATAAATTTTACAAAAAAAGTGAAAAATCATGTTTCACTCGTATATGCTTTAAATACCGAAAAAATACGCTAAAATTTGTTACCATATTTTTTTTATAAAAAAATGGGTCTAAAAATCCGATACTTTTTTGTTTCCAAATTCCTAAAATATGGAAACCAAAAAGTATCGAAAAATATGCCAAAAAAATACCCCATTATTTTAAACGAGACAGAGAGTGAAACTACAAATAATTCCATAAATGACACTACTCGTGAAAAAATTTTCAGTCAGGTGGAAACCAAAAAGTATCAGATGGAAACCAAAAAGTATCAGCGTTTTTTTTGTGAGAAATGCAAATATTCTACTACTATAAATAGTAATTATGAAAAACACAAAAATACTAAAAAACATTTAGATAATGTAGGTGCAGACCATATCCAGGGAACCTACGGTTCCCTTGGACGAACCCTCCCTTT
>RHAI01000095.1 GCA_010028705.1 bacterium | reverse complement strand
GCCGAACAATTGCGACTCGATATCCGCTGCATTTGCAGAAAGATTCATTCCCGCGGTTTTCATTCCGACTAATCCATTTCCGGGCAAATAGGTATTGCCGACGGTTCCATAGAAGGCGGATTTATCATAAGACATATAATCGTGATTCAATGTGTTGGACCTTTGCTCTAAAGCATAATCGCCCGGTGTATTGCGATTGCGTGTGGATGCCATTTTACATATATAACACAAATATTTTCTCATCCATTGCCCCCACCGCCCCTCGATAATACTATCCAACTAAGATATAGATATGCCTCGTAAGGGAAAGTGTTTTTCGTCTTGCCGGGCTAAACCGAGACCGGATTGTTATTCACCCGGCTGTTATTATACCAACGGCCGCAAATATAAATACTGTAGATTGGCTTTCACGCGAAAAATGGGTCCGGACTGTGTTCCAATGGTAAGACGGTCTTACAGAACTCATCATCCTCTCAACCATTCCACGCCAACTTCTCCAAGACGGACCAATTTTAGAGAAAAATACGCTAAGAAAACGGCGACACGTAAAATCGGCCGCTTTCTAAAAGCGAACCGACCGAAGATTCGTGCAAGGTTCTTGCGCTCTGTCTGTTCCGACGCGGGAGTGTGTATTGCGTTCGGACGAGAGGCGAAATCGATTCGCGCGCATTTCGACCACTTTTCCAATTTCAACCTCTTGTCAAAACCCGCGGAGCGTATCGGCGCTGTCAGTGCCAACGGCTTTGTCAAGGAACTCACCTATGAGCGCGAGTCTTACGTCGCCAATGCCATTCTGAAATCGTCCATCGATAAAGAGGTCGATAATCTCCTCTATGAAGCCATTGTCGGGTTCTATTTGAACCGGTATGCAACACGATTCCCCTCCTTTTTGGATACGTATGGCCTCTATCAATACAACGCGGACGAGGTCGCCTACAATGAAGCGAAAACGAATAAATTCAACCGCCCAGAGGTATTTAGTGCTGGGCTGACTCTAGTTGCGAAATCCATGTCCGAAATCAACGAACCGGTTATCAAACAGTCTTGCACAAACCCCTTATCCTATGCGGTTCTGATACAGCATCTAAAAGAAGCGGATACGCTTCGGGAAAAATGCAAGAAACGCGATTTTGTGTCGAATGATTTGTTGTATATTCTCTATCAAATTTACATGACCCTCTCCTCGATTTCAAACACATTCACGCATTACGATTTGCACGACGAAAATGTCCTGGTATATGAACCTGTTAAAGGCAAATACATCGAATATCATTACCACATTGACGGAGAGCAAATCGTATTCTGGTCGAAATACTTGGCGAAAATCATCGATTATGGGCGATGCTATTTCAAGATTGACGGCGACACATCCAGCACTGGCAATAGTCTTAATATCCACAAACTATTGTGCCAGGTAAAAGAATGCCAACCTGGATGCGGATACGATTCCGGGTTTCACTGGCTACGTCCGAAAACTGGCGACTCATTGAAACAAAACAGCTACATAAACAGCTCGTCTATTAATCCGAGCCACGATTTGCGATTATTTGCGATGTTGGGCGACAACTTGCCGGGAATGGACGGTCATCTCCAAGCGCTTTTCAAGAAGGTGGTGTATGGACAAGGCATCCTCGATGAAAAATCGCGGCGATACGGGACCCAGCCGAACCCGACCACCGGTCTTCCCAGCAAAATAAACAATGTAAGCGATGCATTCAATGCCTTGCAAGAATTAGTATCCGACACGGCGGAACAAGGGTCGAACTCCTACCACTATCGCAGCTACGAAAAACTCGGCGAACTACACATCTATAATGACGGCAAAACCCCAATGCGATGGGTATTGCCCACTGATAAATAATGCGGGATATTATTTGGATTCGATGCGCTCGATGAGCCGGCTGTAAAATTCGTCGGTTTCTGAAAAAGCGGTGGGGGTCTTTAAGTAGTTCTGATAGCAATGGTAGAAATGTGCTAAATAATCGTAGGACATGAGGACGGCGAGACCGATTTCGGGGTTTTCGGAGAACATGAGAGCGGCGGCGGCGGTATAAAGGCGCCGGAATTCGGGGCGGGATTGGGTAGCGGCATAGACTTGGTCTAAATAGGTTTTGACGGCGTCGGCGTCGTAGTTGTATTCGTCGATGGTTTCGGCGCTGACTTTGGGGTCGGTGGGGTCGCACTTGATATCTTCCGTCTCGTAGAATTTTGTAGGGTCCATCTGGATGATGGTGCGTAAGAACGCGCGGTATTCTTGGTCGGAATCATACATGGTCTGACGGCGAGAGGATAGAATGGCTAAATGCGTTGGCTTTATGTGTTTGCGGAGGGATTTGGACTTGTGGCAAATGAGAGGATTGATATATCTTCTCATTTACATCGAATAGAACTACTCAACGGAATGGGCGGGGCAATTTAATGCTTTTTGTGGGCGCGGCGAGAACCACGGCGGCGACGAGATTGTTGCTTTTGCTGCTGTTGCTTTTGGCCACCACGTCTCTTTCTGCGGGATTGTTGCTGCTGTTGCTGCTTCTTGCCGCCGGTGCTTTTTGCTGGCACTATAGATGACAGAGATGGCAGAGATGGCATTAGATTGCCACCCTGTTGCTGCTGTTGCATTAGCATTGAATTGCCACCCTGCTGCTGCTGGTTTAGTTGCTGTTGCTGCTGCATATTTTGTTGTTGTTGGCTCATTATAACAGAATTGTATATACTATACTTACAAATCTATTTTTCTGGTAAAATCAATCGAATTCCAAACGCACACATTTCTCCTAAAATCTCAAGTTGGGGCGAGCGTCTTTGGCGAATGCGCCGTCGTGAGCCAATTCGCGGGTAAGCACGCCTCCTCTCACCCATCCGTCCAAGGCAGACTCCTCAATTGTGTTTCGCGTATCATTTACACGGTTCTTCATTTCATTGTCGAGAGGATGCATTGTGTAATCCATAAACGACTTGCTCATTATGGTCCCGACACTCTTCTTGTCTTGACTATTTTCCCCTTGCAACATTTGCGCCTCGAGAATGGGGTCGCAGGACCCTCTTCCTAAATAGGGGACTGTCAGAAATGCGCGCTGGTTCAAAGACAGTTTCTCTAAACTCCTCTCTTGTTCGGACTTGAACATCATGTTCGAATCCAAATCGACTAAAGACCCAATCAATCCCGGGCCATTACTTACACCGGAAAACATAACATTGGGTTGTTGTGTTGCAAAACTCACATGCCCACTATTACTGGGCTCGGCAAAATAGTTCGATAACATATAATTCGAATAACGCCCGTTCGCCACATTGCGCTGTGTATCATCGACTGCATCCGCTCCGATTCTGGCCGCATTGAAAAATGTATAGTCGGACATTGCGTATAGTTCAATATCTATTATACTATTACTAGACATTCCAATGAGAACCCAACATCATGCAATTGCGAAATCCTCTCGACCTCGACCGCCCTTGATTTAAGGTGTTGAGAGGAGGAGAGGAGAGGAGGAGAGGACGGGTCCATTCGACTTCTCGAATATAACAACACGATTGTATTATCCAAGTGTGTGTCGCATCGCCGCCGCATTTCTAGCACAAGCGAATTTGTTGCCTTCGGCGCAGGAAATCATACTTCCATAACAGAATTCGGCGAATGCTTGTTGGTCGTCCGGTGTATTGGTGGAGGGCGTCGAGTAGAACTGGCGCATCGATTGTTCGAAAGTCATTTGTTCGCCTAAATCCTTGAATAGTTTGTCGGTTATGTCTGGTTGGTCGGGGTTGGCATTGACCACCGCTTGTTTTGCGGAATCCAATATTTTCTGGTTGATATTGACATTGTAAGCGGGGCCGGCGGGTTTTTTATTCGGCTGGCCTTGGATATCGGTCAAGAGGACGTTGCTAAAAGGGTTTTCCGGTGTGGGACTGTCAAATACATTAGAGGGAGAGGTCAGATTCATATTGCCACCGATAACTGCCAAGGCAGGACTCGTGGTTTCATCCTGTCCATCTAAATCTGTGAATCCTTCGCCCATCTTTTTGCTGGCTGCCGCCGCCGTTTTGGTCTTATCG
>RHAI01000094.1 GCA_010028705.1 bacterium | reverse complement strand
TTATGATTGTAACTACAAATCATTATTCCCGTCTGGACCCCGCTTTGGTGCGACCCGGACGTATCGACATTGCGCTCAATCTCGACAATGCCTCTCAATCCACCATCGCCGAAATGTATGAACACTATTATGAACGGGAGATTGACCCGAATGATTTGGCAGTAATCCCCGACCGATTCTATTCACCCGCCGAAGTGATTAATTTTTACGTGTCCAATTGCGATAACCCCCGCGGATTTATCGAGAGGCTGGCTTCCGCCAAGCGCCTCTAAGGATTGCACGGAAATATCGACTAAATTTATTTGAATACTGTATAATGCGTTCAAACAAATCGCAAAAAAGAAAACAAGCGCGAAACCGTTCTTCGAAATCTCGGAAAACGAGAGGAGGCGCCGACACCGAAAAATTTGACAGTTTCGTATTCCTCTCTAAAAATATAACCACACAGCCAAACGCCGACCCCAATTACGAAGAAGCCGGGCTGGTTCATATCAGCGAATCCACCGGCGTAAATGTGGTTCGAAGCACGATTACTGGCATTGCGAATTTTTTCGGGAAAAAAGGCGTGGATAATGCGATTTACGACAAATTGAGAAACGATACCTTGCAAAAACTCGCACATATACTAACAAAAAATGGCGACTCCAAAATATGCAATTTGCGAATGGAATTCGACAACCCGATGCCCGATTTGCTTTACCATCACGCTTATGGAACTCTATTGAAACGACGCGCCACAGCCGCCCAGGCCACCACAAAACCCCAATAATCCTTAAAATGCGCTGTAAGAATAATCTGTGAATATATATAAATGAGCTCAAGTTCTCAACCCATCGACGTAAAGTCGTGCATTCATGACATTCGAAACTATAAACAACTATCCTCTAAACAAAATGAATACGTAAAACAATTATCGAGCGAAGACAAACAGGAAATCATCTATACATATCAACTTGTTGTTGCCTCACTGGTGAGCGCAATTGAAAACTCGTAATTACAATTCTAATCAGTAGATTTAGAATTGTAAAATGGGGGGACTTTATATCTCCATATTTTTGGTGTCGCTATAGCCTCTCATTTGCCGGCACAATTGGTCTTTAAAAGACACCCATTGGTCGGCGGATTGGAGCCCGCCCCATGCCGCATCATTGGCGTATAACCAATGCGCGCCGGTTTCAAGTAATTTAGGGAGAGCCCATTCGTATAAGTCGATGAGTTTCTGGTAATAATGGCCTTGCACGATATATGCTCCGGCGCAATGGGCGTATTTCACACGTATTAGCCAATCGCATTGTTCTATCGGTTCGGATTGTTGCAAATTGACATCGAGCATGGCGACGTCGAATGCGGGGCCTTTTTCGAATAAAGTCGAGAGGCGCGCGTTGAAATCCTCTCTACTATCGACGTTGATAAGGATATCGTCCTCCAGAATAAGGACATTCTTGTAGCCGCGGTCTCTGGCGAGTTTCAACACGGCTAAATGACTGAGGCCGCAGCCGTAGAGGCCGTGTTCGTGAGGAATGGCGGCGAATCTTTCTGCTGGGATGCCGTAGGATTCGAGAAGGAACTCGATATGGGTTCGGCGGTCTTCGCGTCGGTCCAAATTGATGTAGAACACTTTATCGATGTGGTTCATTTGTTTATGGGGGAGAATTTGAGTTGGATAGATTGGACGATGGTAGTCTGTCTGTCGGCTATAAACGTATCAAAAACAAAATAAACATAACACCATACAGCTGACAATAACCCATACCCATACCCTTCGGGAAAAACTGTTTTTTGCAAAAATACAATAACACAATTTGTAATAGTAATACAATCAATCTCCAAAAACCCCACACCCATTCATTCCCTGAATAAAATGGAAATATACACACATCGGCACTCAAACGACGGCAATGTCGGAATAGGTATTATGCAAGATTATTCTGAAACTTTAGAAACACTCGCGTCCCAGTATTTATCAACCATTCCGGACAAATCCGCGACAACCCATCATAGCTATTACACGGAATTGACCGGCACATTCAAGACGAATTTCGAGAAGATACAATTTGCCAAAATCTGGCAGCGATTGCGTGTCGGCGCATTCGAATCCCCCGATACATTTGCGGCAGTGCTACAGAATATGGTCGAAATGAACGAAATCTACTACTCCAATCCGAAACCGAATTTCAAGGCAGGACCCTTATATGGCGCCGCGGCCAATTTAATACCTCATCGCGACTGTATTCTGTTTTATTTCCCAGGAATACGCATTTACCGCGTCATAATTGGAGCGACGGATGGGAATCACGATACCGTAACCGAATTTATAACACACGGCGTTGAGAGGCGATTGAATACCGGCGAATACATGGTGTTCGATTTCGACCGCACGCTCCATCAAGTCAAGAAAACCGGCCAAATGGCAACACCGCGCGTCTTATTGAAACTCCATTTTTTGGCTTGTGATACGCGTTATGCCGCGTCTTGGTATTCATTCGCGTATATCAGATTCGCGTATTGTTGTTATGTTGCGTATTACCGTGTAGCAAGATATACAGAACAAATCGGCACTGACCCTACGACTTTCATCGGGTTCTTTTTCGGTATTTTGTGGGAGTATCCTTTTTATCCTAAAGTCCGGTATTCCGTCGGCTCCGCATATTTAGGCGTGATTGCTATGCTACCAAAAACGCACGGCATTCCCATCCGCGCGACATCGATTCGAGAGGTTGTCATGTATTCCGCACTGGATATGATGACAATATATTTGTGTGTGGTTTGTTTCTTTTGGTTCCGACACGCGTATTTCAAAAGAATGCCCCAAAACTGCCGCCCAGCATAGCATTAGCAGGTGCCGGTCCCATCGACATCGGTCCCCCGGCGGCCGCCGACCCTCCTCTCATCATATGGTCATAAGAAGCGTTCGGTTTGCTTTGGACGACGGGCGCGGGAGGGAACATAGAAGACCCGGCACCGCCATCTAAATAGTCGGCTTGACTAGGATTGTGTGTTAGAACCGAATCATTGAATCGCACCTGGCGTTTCACGTTCTGTTTCTTATCCTCGGACGACGTGCCATTCCACAAATCGAGCACGCGGTCATACAGAATATTCACCTTGATGCCCAATTTGGTTTGCAGACTGAGAACAATGACTAAAAAGGCCAAGACGACATTTGTGAGGGTCAAGTGCTCATAGCGGAATCCACTGTAAGTCGGGATGTAAGTAATCACGCGATGGATGAAGAGGATGCCGATGAACATGATGAGGGTTTGTAAGAGAACTTCGATGGAGAGTTCGATGGAGGATTTGTCGGGGTCGGCTTCAGGGACAAATCGCTGGACCAATTTATTTAGAACCAGCACAGGTAATAACCCTAACAAGGCATATTGTGAAACATTCAGGATTTCGGCGTTGGATTCGGCCGAAGTATCGAATACGTGAGTGAAGAATGTTTTCTTGCCCACATCGGCACCTTCTTGCAATAATTCCATTTTAAATAGATATAAATTACTCTCATATTTTCGGTTGGTGTGCTTCTGCGTCGAGAGGATGGATAAGAATTGAAATGTCCGACGATGAAACGCCATATTTAGATTTAGTGCGAGATGTGTTGGCCAATGGCACATTGGAACCTGGTCGCAATGCCGACACGATAGCCACTTTCGGTCAAATGATGCGATTTTCGCTAAAGGACGGCCAATTGCCTCTCTTGACGACAAAGCAGGTTGCGTGGAAAACGTGTTTCAAGGAACTGATGTGGTTTATCCGAGGCAGAACCGACAATCAAGAATTGCAAAAAGACGGCGTGCATATTTGGGACGCCAATGCCTCTCGCGAATTCTTGGATGCGAGAGGTTTAGCAGAATATCCGGAAGGTGTGTTGGGCCCAATCTATGGCTATCAATGGCGGCACTTCAATGCTCCTTATATCCACGGCGAGGAACACAGTATGTACTGGAACAAGCCGACCGAAAAAGGAAGAGTTGTAGTTCCTCCGCCATACGCTGGAATAGACCAATTGCAACAAATCATCGACGCGCTGCGCCATCCTACAGAAAGATATTCGAGACGACTGATTCTGACGGCGTGGAATCCGAATCAAATCGGCCAAATGGCTCTCCCGCCTTGTCATATTTTAGCGCAATTTCGTGTGAGAGGAGAGAACCGGCTCAGTTGCGCATTATACCAGAGGAGCGGCGACATAGGTTTAGGCGTTCCATTCAATATCGCGTCGTATAGTTTCCTGACGCATCTTTTAGCGAAACATTGCGGATTAGAGGCCGACGAGTTCGTCCATTT
>RHAI01000093.1 GCA_010028705.1 bacterium | reverse complement strand
AACGACTCCATCAGTTTCAAACTCACCATCGCTGCCGCCGCTGACCAAGAACTCCTCACTGGAGTCGCTGCCATCCCATCCCGCAGTTATGAGATTCGTCTGCTCATCGTTGATGGCTCTCCCGCCAACACTGAGGTCGCCACTGACGAGTCCGTATAAATATAGTAGTTTTTTAACGTCTATTATCCAATATAAACGTTAAACCAAACCAAACAAAACTCGACACACAACTGGATTTTACGCCATATTGAGTTGTTGCAAAATAAACGCCAACTTGTCGGGGTCGAACACCGCTCCTTCTGGGAACCCGTATTGTTTGACATATGCAGCGTATTGCGGCTTCAGTGTTGCCGGGATGACTTGCACATGACTATCTGGGAAAATGAGACGTCTCTGGTTCAGTTTTTCAATGTATTCCGACAATTTTTTCGGGTCGTGCAAAATCTCTTCTTGTTCTCTACATAATTCCAGTTGTGCTCGGACATCCACCAATTCGGAATACTGTAGAACGCATTGATATAATCCGGCCAATGAACTTGTTGCCGACCCTCGAATAATTTCATATTCTGGAAATTTATTCGCCTCCGCTGCCATACTTGCCAAATTAATCGACAATTTATTATACGCCTGTTTTGTCAAAATATTCGCAACTGCATAAAAATTGCCTTTCGAATACTCCTTCAGCAGAGCGTTAATGGTTTGCACTACGCCCGATAATTTGTAATACATACCCACCAATATTTGATATTTTGAGTCGCCATTCAACAGCAATAAACTCACGTTTTTAGAGAATACGGTATTGTTATTACCCCCCCTTGCCACCGCGTTTTTTAACATAGCGTTGCGGGTCGGTATATATAGTTTGCCGATAATCAGTCGCGCGCTCCTTATCCAACACAAAATATATTCGACTTCTAATATAATTTTCTCCCCACCGTCGGCCATGGAAGATAGCATTGCCCCAAAACTCATAGACGAATCCGCAAAATACTATTTAGATGGTGCGTTAAAGAAATCGCACCAAATACGCGTCAAATACCATACCATTATTTGGAATGGCGGACTCGTGGCAACGTTCTGTCTCATTATAGGAGCATTTCTGTATTACCGCTATACACATCGTCCCACCGAGTCCGAAGCCAACCACAAATTAATCAAAGACCAGGAATACGTTTTGTCTAAAATCCGATGGTTTCAAGAAGAAAGTCGGCGAATCCAAGAAGCCGGTAATCGCCAGTTGAATGGGTCTGAAATCACTGGGCTTCCGGTAGTTCATCCAGAACCGACTGGCGCTTTATAGAATAAATGGGGTGTTCTTCGGCGGGCGGTATAAACCGAGTGCGATATATCAGATAAGTATATATCTCGCTCTCAATCAATATTACTAGGACCGACCAATGGATACAGTTCTTGCAAAACGGAATTTGGCGAATCAAAAAGACACGGCACAATCCCACGTGGATGCGGAGATTTCGTATCTTGTTGGTAGTGCGCGAGAAACCGAGTTTGTTGTTCCAATGCTGCCACTCTACGGAGAAGTCAATCTATCCGCATTAAGCCGATTAAATGTAAAATCGATTGTATCTAAAGAACCCGGCGGTATTACTGAAATACGCGGCATACCGGACAGCATTTCCAATCTGCGTATCGACCACCAATTATTAGTAGAAATTCGCGGATTGCCGAAATCGTTGGAAATGCTGAATTTAGACGCAAATTACATCGAAAGCATCGATTTGTCGAATCTCAATCGATTAAAAGTTCTGCGAATCTGCAACAACCGTATCAAGCGACTCGGCAAATTGCCCGCCTCTTTAGAGGAAATATACGTCGATAACAATCAACTCTCGTATATCAATTTAGAGAATTTAGAGAAGTTGCGCGTGTTGCATTGTCGGAGAAATCGCACCTTGCGGATTGATAATATACCAGCGTCCATCGTGGATTTGGCAGTCGAAGACGGTAATCCGCAGATTATCCTCGATTACGCCTTTATACCCGACACCGCATCCGCTTCTTCGGAAAGTGAGCGAGAGGCAAGAGGGACGGAAGCGGAATTTGTGGATGCTTTGCACCGGTATTTCAAATTGAAATCGAAATACGAAGAAGGCGCCAGAAATGCGCGAATGGCCGCCAGAGAGGCCGCGCTAAAGCGCGGATTAGGAGAATCCCGTGCGAGAAAATACGCAGCCGCATTACGCCCGAAATGTGTTTCTTGCAAACGGCCAGTTGGAACCATATTCAAAATGCGAGAGAATCGATTGCTGGCGTATTGTGCCGATGTGAATGCGCCGTGCGCTCTCCGCATCGAGATTTTCAAAGGCAATTACGAGAGCAGCGACGCATTCGCCGAAACGACTCGCGACGTATTGCTAGAAACCAAAGAACAGATTATCCAGCAAAAAATGAACGTCCTTTTCAATTACGCGTCCGAAGAAGAAACGGTCGCCAAGTTTAAAGAATTGATTGAGGACTACAATGCCAATTCGTTCTTGCACAAAACCGACTCCGACGCGCGAGAGGATAAGCGATTTAACGCCCACAAACGCGAATTAATCAAAGTCAAACAAAGCCGTATTGTGGAGTTGAAACGGACAATGAATATGTATATGGACGAATACGCGGAATCCGATAATCGCGACTCCCTCCACGCCGCAATGGATGTGTATGTGCGCGAATATTTACCGGAAATCCACAATCTGCGCATGATGAAGTATAGTGTGATGGAGATGATTATTCCGGATATGCAATCCGGCGTCCGAATATTAAACCAGTCATCGGCCTCTATGCGCGAACTCGAAAAACTCGACGGCGAAATACCCCGCGTGTTGAAATTCACTGTCGGGCAAGACGCTGGACCCGTTGCTCCTTTAGCGGAAAAAGAAGGCCCGGCAGAAATCGAATCCGACGCCGAAGAAAACAATACCATCCCCTTTTCGTCGTATGAAGATGAATCGGAATCGGAATCCGAACCCGAATCGGAATATCAATAACTTAGCAGTCAGTATTCACTACTAACAATATCGTGTAGTAGTGAATGCGATTATAAGGTTGGGAATTTTATTCTGCAATTACGCGTTGTATAATTCGCATCCGTAAAAGTATCGGAAACCTAACATCCATTGAAATTTGTAACTCCGTCCCAGGCGATTCCCATTGTGTCCGCCCAGCGTTTCTTTGCGCATCTATCCGTTGTTCCGGGGTATAATCTGGTAGTCAGATCGTCATTATTGTTTAATTTCAAATATTGTAGCTTATCAGTTCCCGCCGTAAATCCTTTTGCAGTTGGTATATAATCAGTGCTGTCCTCATCAGCAGTTGCCTCAGTTGCGCCGTATTTGCATCCGAATTTATTCGGAGTTCTACACAGCCCCACATTTTTTGAGTTACTAGTGTCGATTCTTTTAGTTGTTCCGCCACCGACAGTTGTAAGTTGAACTCCTTGATTTCGCCCAGTATTGGATTCAACATACACCCCGCAATAATCCGGATTTGCACTTACATCCCAGTAATCCGGACAAGTTGCGTAAGTCGGGGGATATAGGTCATTGGATTGCAGTTTCGCAATAACAACGCCGACTACAATTAAAATTGTGATAAGAAGAACCAATGCACCTATCAATACGGGAGCGTAGAATTTGTCCATTGTTAATATTTTATATATAACAAATACAAAATACGTCGCCTATGTTCGCCCGGCTTCCTTGCCGCCCACCAATATGAATCCATACGTGAGTATTTGACCCTCTGTATTTTCTCCAAACAAGTTATACCCGGCAATGAACCGTTTTAGCAACACATTTGTTTCTGATACTTGGACACCATTCGAAAATCCATTAGATGCCAGTCTGCCCATCAATGTGGGCCGGCTCTTAGAAGGACAGAAACAAAACGGGCTCGTCGATATCGCCATTCTAGAAGACCCCACCGCCATGTTTCGGATGCACGAACGCGTGAGTCTTCGCAATAAACCAATCAATTACCTCGACGCGCTAAATGGCAACTTGGAATGGAATGTCCTAGCACAAGTATTCTTCTCCGCCGAAAATATGCAAATCATCCAAAACGGATTGCGCGCCAGCGTCTTCAAACATTCCGGCGGCAAAATCAATGTGCCAAATCAAAACGTCGATGCGCTAAAAATCATTATGCGCGGTATCTACATGGACTATGCCGAACATTACCCGACCGATATCAAAGGCCAAGTCGAACGTCTAAATAAGTTAGTGTTGGATTACGCTGTTCCTAAAGTGTATAGTGAAGCGGTTAGTTATTTCAAGTACATCCTTGACCAATCCACGCTTGCTATGCCGATGGAAC
>RHAI01000092.1 GCA_010028705.1 bacterium | reverse complement strand
ATGACCAAGATCATGTGATAGAGCTATACATTCGGATAAATCCTCATTTACCTTTAACATACGAGCGATATGCCGACTAATTTGGGCAACTTCGATCGTATGGGTCAGGCGGCTTCGATAATGATCCGACTCAGAAGCGATAAAAACCTGGGTTTTATGTTTTAGTCGACGAAACGCTTTTGAGTGTATTATTCGATCGCGATCGCGCTGAAAGCATGTTCGGGATTCGGACGGCGGCTCATTGAAAAGCCGCCCTCCAGAATGTTTTGAAAATGATGCGTAGGGTGCCAGTAATCGAAGTTCTAGATCTTCGAAATAGGCCCTCATTTACACTTAACCGAGTGAAAAACGTACAAACTGTGTAACTGTTCGACCTTCAGGAAGTACTGTGGCAACTGTTCGAGATGGATCTTTAACAAAGTCCTGTTCAAGAAGACAGACATCCTTGTAAAACTTTCCAATTTTACCGCTAACTAATTTTTCTAACACGGCTTCAGGCTTACCTTCATTTCGTGCCTGAGCTTTAATAATTTCTGCTTCACGGTCGATCTCAGCTGAAGCGACTTCGTCTCGGCGGACACATTGCGGGTTCTGAGCGGCAATGTGCATCGCAATATCCTTTGAAATATCAGTGGTCACGGGCCCATCAAAGCTCACTACAACACCGATTTTTCCATTAGAGTGAACGTAGGATCCAATCGACTGGCCGGATAAAAGTTCAATGCGGCGGATCGAAATATTTTCACCTAATTTCAATACTGCATCGGAAACTACCTCGCGAACTGAACGTCCGTTAATATTCGCCGCTTCCAACTCAGCCGTCGTTGCTACCGAAGACTCTAATACGTATGCCGCAATCGATAATCCAAACTCAGCAAACGACTCGTTGTTCGCTACAAAGTCCGTTTCGCACGACACTTCAACAATCGCCGCTCGCGATCCGTCTGATGCCACTTGAGTAAACACTTTGCCTTCACGGGTTTCACGATCCGATTTCTTTGCCGCTGCCGCTAACCCTTTTTCTCTCAAGTACTTTACGGCTTCTTCAAAATTACCTGATGTTTGCTCAAGTGCCTTTTTACAATCCATCATGCCGACGCCGGTTTTCTCTCGTAAATCTTTAACTAATGATGCTGTGATTTCCATTCAATTATTCCTTTAATTGGACGCCGTATTCGACACCGCAAACTCAGGTTCGACGATATCTGAAGCGGAAGAATCTTCCTCGGTGGTAAAGGTACCTGACGCCGTCTCTGTCAATGGGTCGGAGTCGTCAAATTCATCAACTACGACTCCGCTGCGTTCGGCTTGGCCATCGATGACTGCCTTTGAAATCACTGAGCAAATCAACTTGATTGCACGTATTGCATCGTCGTTAGCCGGAATAGGGTACTGTACTTCGTTTGGATCAGCGTTTGTGTCAACTATGCCAATGATTGGAATGCGAAGTTTATTTGCTTCTTTAACGGCTAGTGCTTCCCGTTTGGTATCAACAACAAAGACAAGCGACGGCAAGCGATGCATATCTTTGATACCATCGAGATAGTACCCCAATCGGGTCAACATTTTTCGTTTTGCAGCCGCTTCTTTGTTCGAAAGAAGCTCGAATGTTCCGTCATCTTGCATTCGATTAAACTGCTTCAATTTGTTAACGCTGTGGCGAATAGTAATATTATTGGTCAGCGTGCCTCCTAGCCAACGATG
Source organism: bacterium (assembly GCA_010028705.1). Classification (GTDB taxonomy): domain Bacteria; phylum Margulisbacteria; class Marinamargulisbacteria; order SXXA01; family SXXA01; genus RHAI01. The sequence goes on along the minus strand of RHAI01000092.1, from coordinate 2,646 downwards.
ATGAACGTAAGGCATGGAGCAACGAGAAGCTTCCGACTGAATTGCATCTTGCGCCTGTTTTTTCGTACCAACGAATAAAATGGAGCCGCCGTTTTTAACGACCTCACGGACGACGCTATATGCTTTTTTCACCAACTTGATCGTTTGCTGTAAGTCGATTACGTGAATGCCGTTTCGAGATGTAAAAATATAACGCTTCATTTTTGGATTCCAGCGTTTGGTTTGGTGTCCAAAATGTACGCCACACTCTAAAAGCTGGCGCATTGTAACGACTTCGTTTTGTCGCTGCTCATTCATATATAGTTCCTTCGTTCAGGACCTGACGCGCAGTGCCCTTAATTTTTTTATTTCGCCAGCCGTTAAAGCTGACGATAGGTTCGAAAGTACAATCTCGCTAGAGAATTGTCAATTCGGAACTAAGTTTTCGATGAAAACATGTCGAAAAATGAGTGCCAGCGGTGGGGTCAATGACATGACATGCCCCCGACCCTTGAGGGAGAACTTTAAACAATACGGAATTATTCTCACAGTTGACATAAATATCGATGAGTTTGAGATAGTTCCCCGACGTGGCCCCTTTAACCCAGAGTTCCTGGCGGCTGGTACTCCAAAATACGGCATAACCCCGGTCAATTGATTCCGTAATCGACTCCTTTGAGACATACGCCAGCATAATAACTTCGCCGGTGCTAGCGTTCTGGACAACGCAGGGGAGAACATGGCTATGACTCGATGCGATTTGATTTAATTTCGAGAAATCCAGGGTAGGCATCATTATACCTTTGGAACAGTGAACCGAATATCTTTCTCTACACTATCTTTTCGGTAAACTGTGGTGTCGGGGTAAATCGCGGTAATGGCTGATACGAGTGTCTGGACGATATATTCAGGAACCGATGCCCCTGAACTTATTCCTACTTTTTCTTTTCCCCTAATCCACTCCGGATCAAATTCCTCGACCGAATCAATTAAATACGATGGATTTCCGGTTTTTTCGGCCGTTTCCTTTAACCGGTTACTGTTCGAGCTATGCCGCGAACCACAAATAATAATAACGTCACATTGATTCGCTAATTCTGTCACGGCATCTTGACGGTTTTGCGTTGCAAAACAAATATCCGACTTCGGGGGTCCCACGATTCCAGGAAACTTATCTTTTAATTTCTCAATTAACCGCGCGGTATCGGTAACAGATAAGGTGGTTTGGGTTAAATACCCGGTTGGGATAGTAGTGTCGAGTTCCAAACGATCAATATCTTCTTCGGTTTCGACCACATGTAATAGGTCGGGAGACACGTACCCTGATGTGCCAACCAGTTCTTGGTGCCCACGATGTCCGATCAGGACCGTCTGAATATTTTTTGCCGAAAAACTAGTGGCTTCTCGGTGTACTTTCATTACCAATGGGCAGGTGGCATCGATATAAATTAATTGCCGCGACTTAGCCTCTTCGTAAATTGTTGGAGATACCCCGTGAGCGCTAAATATTACGCGACCGCCTTCGGGCACTTCGGAGAGCTCCTCGATGAAGACGACGCCTTGATCCTCAAAATCTTTTATTACCGCGGTGTTGTGGACGATATGATGCCGAACGTACAATGGTGTTCCGTATTTCGCCAACGCCCGGTTGACAACCTCAATGGCGGAGGCTACGCCGGCACAAAATCCTTGAGTATGCGCTAAATGTATTTCCATGTCATTCTCCTAACACAGCGACTCGATTATCTTCTTTTCCGCCTGCGTATTTGTCATAAGTCCCATCGTTGTATCCGTTTTCTTGACGAGTATGATTCAATTTGTTTTTTTTGGCGTACAATTCAAACACGTCATTAGCCGTTAAACCGGCAATTGTACACATACTGACCCAAAAATGGAGCATGTCAATCAACTCGACTTTGACATTGTCCCAATCGTCAGTATCTTTTTTCCACCATTTCCAATTTAGACTGTCGATGGCTTCCGCCGATTCTTGCCGTAGAGCTAATTCAAATTTCAAAAATAATTGACGCTTTAATTCGGGATCATTTTGTATGTCTTCATAGAGTGTCGGATTTATTCGCTCATTTAAACGACGTTGCATTTCAAAAACTGTTGATAGGTCCATCGGTCACTCCTCAGAATTATTCTATATTTAATTGGCGAATTTGATCCATAATTATCCGAACGTCAGTTAAGGACTGTACATGACATAGTGCGGATCGGTACTCCTTTGCGCCAGGGAATCCCTTAACATAATGCAAAAGATGTTTCCTCATTTCTAATATGCCATGTTTTTCGCCTTTCGTCTCGATCATTAATTCGGTATGTCGAATAATAAACGGAATTCGATCTAAAAACGACGGAGTACTATGAGCGAATACCCATGGATTTCCAAACGCCGCCTGACCAATCAGAAACCCATCCAAATGTTTCACCTTAGTGACGCCATCGGATATATCCGTAATCCCTCCATTAATAAGCACCGGGATTGATATCTGCGATTTCAATTCGTAAATCGACTCAAATTGAGCCGGAACGTTATAGGGTTCTTTGTAAGTTCGACCGTGTATGGCGAGCATATTAGCACCAGCGGCTTGAGCGCCACGGCAAAAATCCAATAGGTCACTGGCATCGCTCCAACCCAATCGGGTTTTTACGGATATAGGT
>RHAI01000091.1 GCA_010028705.1 bacterium | reverse complement strand
TTAGATAGTTAGGAGCCATAGTATGAATTTGCGGGATGACCAAATTGAGCGATATAGCCGCCATATAATTTTAAAAGATGTTGGAGGGGCTGGTCAGGAAAAAATACTAGCGTCAAAGGTATTAATTATAGGAACCGGAGGTCTTGGCGCACCTGCGGCGTTGTATCTTGCGGCGGCTGGTGTTGGAACTTTAGGGTTGATCGATGGGGATCGAGTGGACATGACTAATCTTCAACGGCAGGTGATTCATTTCACACCGGACGTTGGAAAGCCCAAAGTCCAGTCAGCGAAAGAGAAAATTAGTCAAATCAATCCGGATGTAAATGTAGTGACCTACGAAGATGTGGTTCATAGTCAAAATATTTTGGATTTAATATCCGGGTATGATTTTGTAATCGATGGTACCGATAATTTCTCCGCTAAATTTCTGATTAATGATGCATGCGTCATTGCAAAAAAACCGTATTCTCATGGCGGAATACTTCGGTTCGACGGGCAAACAATGACCATTATTCCTGGGGAATCGGCATGTTATCGATGCGTATTTCTGAACCCTCCGCCAAAAAACGCGGTGCCAACCTGTAGTCAGGCGGGTGTTTTGGGTGCAATTGCAGGAATGCTGGGGACCATTCAGGCGGCTGAAGCTTTGAAGTTTATTACCGGAGTGGGGGAGTTGGTTTCCAATCGACTGCTCATTTTTGATGCCAAGACCATGAATTTTAGAACTGCCAAATTTAAACGAAACCCAAAGTGCCCTGTGTGTAGTGATCACCCGTCAATTACGGAATTAATCGACTACGAAATGCCTGTCTGTGATCTAAAAAAATGAATTTAACAATTTCGCGGCAAGCGATTGACGATGCCATTCGCCACGCTCAGGAGTTAGCGCCTATTGAGTCTTGTGGGTATATGTCGGGAACAACTCAGTTGATTCGACGGTATATTCCCATGACCAATATAGATCAAAGTTCCGACCATTTTACGTTCGATCCGAAGGAACAGTTTCAGGCGATGAAAGCCGCACGCGCCGACGGTGAGACATTGCTTGTTGTCGTTCATAGTCATCCGGTTACGCCGCCACGTCTTTCGGCGGAGGATATCCGATTGTTTAACGATTCGGCGATGAATTACCTCGTCGTCAGCTTGAGGAATCCTACGCCAGAGTACACAATGTTTCGGCTGAATAAATTTGGCGCGGGAACGCTTGAGCTGACCACCGTGGCGCTGACCCTTCATGACTAAAGAGGAACTATACGCAGTAATCAAAGACGAATTGGTTCGGCGTCACTGTACCGTAAATCCATTTCGACCCATCCAGTATGGAATTCAATTTCTGGTATTTCTGGGCGAGACGAACGGATTAGTTCGAATATACCAAAATAAAAAGGGGGTTCGGGTTGATTTGTCTCAAATTAACTCCGGATCATTATTGTTTCAGACCATTTCCGATGCAATTGCGCTTGTGTCAGAATCCAGTAAACCGATAAAGACTCGAATGATTAATTCGGATCGACCTAAAGATCATACGGCCGATCCCGATATGTTGGTTGGCGTTGATGAATCGGGTAAAGGTGATTATTTTGGGCCATTGGTAATTGCTGGAGTTTATGTCGACCCCTCGATTTCTAAAGAATTACGCCGGCTGGGAGTAAAGGATTCGAAATCATTATCGGAACAGCAGGTACGGGATCTTGAAGCATCGATTCGAGATATATGTCCGTACTCTGTCGTGATATTGAATAACTTGGTGTACAACGATGTATACGGTCGATTTCCGAATTTAAATAATATCTTGGCGTGGGGCCACGGTCGTGTGATCGAAAATATGATCAATCAAAAAGCTTGCCAACATGTCCTGTGTGATCAGTTCGGGCATCAATCGCTCATTCAAAATGCGTTGTTATTGCGTGGTATCGACGTCACCCTGCTACAGCGTCATCGAGCTGAAGATAATGTGGCCGTTGCGGCGGCCAGTATTATGGCTCGATCGGCGTATGTCCAGGCGATGGCCCAGCTGACGGATTCGTTTAAAATTCGCTTTCCCAAGGGGTGTCCTCCGGAAACATTTGCCGTTCGCGCTCAGTTTATTGAACGATACGGTGAAGAACGCCTCGGCGAGGTGGCCAAACTTCATTTTAAAATATCCGAATAATGCGACTGACGATTACTAGCTCTTGAAAAACATCTCACGAATGACCTTCATTCGATAGTTAAAAATCGATTGGATATCGCGATTGACTAGGATGGCTGCCGCTAAATCACCCAAAATACCAAATGGCATGCGGTACACAACGGAATCTGTTAAGAGGGTGCCGCCGGCAATACTTTCGAATCGATGAGTGTGATGCCATTGTGTGTAAGGTCCGATGAGCATTTCATCGACAAACTCGTAATCGGGATCCCAGCGGGAAATTAATGTGCGCCATCGCGCGGGTATTCCTTTTATTTTCAACCGGTAATTGATGATCGTTCCCGAATCAATGGGGCCTGTCATCGACTGAATGCGGAAATTTAGCCACGGGGGTGTGATTGTCTCGAGATTGTGGGCATTGGAGAAAAACTGAAAGACATCCGATCGAGATTGAGGGACCCATTGGTACCGAAATAGACGGTAAGAATTTTTTCCGCCACGCGGTGAGAGTAGGTCCGTTAATGCCGCATCGAGTGATCCATATTTGAAAGTAAATCCATAGGACAGCGGGGCGGCTGGTACAATACGTTGGGAGCTCAGAACAACGTCGCTCATTTCACCCATTGCGAAGCGAATGATCCATCGGGGTATGGGGAAACCAATCGGACGGTTTAATGCATTCCCAAGAGACCGACAAAACTGGTTGTTTGTCACGGGGGCTGGGGACACACCGTTCAGGGTGCCACTGATGGTTGGATTAACCGCAGAAACCACGAACAGCTCGACTAAGTCTGAGATATGAATCCAGCTCATCCATTGGGTCCCATTTCCAATGGGGGACCCGAGTCCAATGCGAAATAGAGGCAAGAGCTTGGCGAGTGCGCCCCCGTCGGTATCCAGTACAATTCCAATGCGAATGATAACTGTTCGGATATTAAGGTCGCGCCATGGCCTTTCCCAATCGCTACATACTGTCGATAAAAACGATGAGCCTGGAGCATCGGTTTCAAGAAATTCGTGTTGGGAGTCAACGCCGTAGTACCCAATAGCTGATGCCGCGACAACGACAGAAGGAGGAGTGTGGCTCATCCGAATAGCGTCGGCTAACCGCTGGGTGCTGATACGTCGAGACTCGCGGATAGCGGTTTTCCGTTCGGGGGTCCATCGCCGGCTGGCAACTGGTTCACCCGCTAAATGAAAGACGCAGTCGACACCGTCAAGAACTCGTTGAGGAAAGGGTTCTGTCAGTGGGTTCCATTGCGTCCAATCAATCGGTAACGGAACAGAAACTCTTGCCGCGTCGACGTTCCGAGTAACGGCACGAATAGTGTAGCCACGGCGCAGTAATTCAATGGTAAGTTTTTGTCCGATGAGTCCGGTGGCCCCGGTAATCACAGCTACTGGCATAGTGTTTAGTGTACTGATGCCGCTTTGGATGTGACAAGATTTCGATCGGTGATTTCAAACGATTAATAAAGAAGGTTATCATGAATATTATATTAGATCCCGAGGCTTTCATGTGATCGAGCACTCCGCTATCGAAACATTCCCCTCGGCGATACACCGATTAATCGTGCAAATTAGTCTAGACTCCATTCAGAAAGGATTGATTCTTATCGAAACGCTGATCGCTCTACTCTCGTTGGTACTTCTCGAAGTGATTCTTGGAATTGATAATCTGATATTTATTTCCATATTGGCGGATAAACTACCCGCGGCTCAGCGTAATAAGTTGAGATGGTGGGGCATCGGTCTGGCGATGATTTTGAGATTGGTGTTGTTGACTGGGATATCGTGGATACTGAAACTTGATTCAACATTAATGACGATAATGAATGTTGATATTTCGGGTAAAGGGATTATTTTGATTGTCGGTGGTGTTTTCTTGGTGATTCAGAGTACCAAAGAAATTTACCGAAAGGCCGAAGCGGCTTCGGAACAATCCAGCGTAACGACTGTTCCACCGGTTTTCAAACGACTTCTGGGCGAAATTATTGCCTTGGACCTTGTATTTTCAATCGACTCGATTATTACGGCCGTTGGAATGGTGAACGATGTGCGGATTATGGTGTTAGCGGTGATGATATCGGTGGCGATTATGGCGTTCGCATCCCGTCCCATCAGCGAGTTTATCAGCCGTCATCCGTCGTTTAAAATTTTAGCGCTGTGTTTTTTGATGATGATTGGATGTTCGTTAATTGCCGAGGGGATACATGTTGA
>RHAI01000010.1 GCA_010028705.1 bacterium | reverse complement strand
CACGGATACGGCATCGAGGAGTCTCGCAAATGAAAGCGAAATTAATAAAATAGCTACCCCTACACCAACCCGTCTAAACACTGGCTATTTACCCAAATCACTACCGCTCTTCAACATTTGATCGCCAGAGTTAATTGACTTAATCGTCAAATCAAACGCGCGCTGGGTTAACACCATATTCATCATCTCTTCAATCACATTCACATTCGAAAATTCGAGTGCACGTTGCCGTAACGACCCCGCCAATCCGCGTCCAGGAATTTGAAAACTAGGGTCTCCCGAAGCAGCGGTTTGAACATATAGATTTTGACCGATATCTTTCAAGCCCGCCGGATTTGGGAAAATTGCAAGGGTCACCTGACCAATTTCTCTCGGATTTGGATCGCCATTACTCTGAACAAACACCTTCCCTTCTTCATTGATAATGACATCCGAATACTCCCGGGGCAATTTCAGATTCGGCTCAAGAGGGTTACCATTTGGATCCACTACATTCCCATCCGGATCAGCATGAAAATTGCCGGCACGGCCGTAAGCTACAGTTCCATCACTCAACCGAAGCTGGAACAAGCCCGCCCCATCAATCGCCATATCAAGATCTTGATTGGTCACTTCAATACTTCCGGGACTCATATCCTTCCGAATGTCCGCCACCCGCACACCTTGTCCATACTCGAGGTAACGCTTCCGGCTTCGCGATGTCCCTGCCGTACTCTCGTCGCCATCATTAATTACCGATTCAAACACTAAGGGGAACAAACTTTCCATTTCAACTGACCGACGTTTGTAGCCAACCGTTTGAGCGTTTGAAATATTATTAACGACTACCTGCATTTTCCGCTGGTATGCGATCAAAGCACTTTTTGCCATAAATAATTGTGAAATCATTAATTAACCTCCTGTAATTTCAGACGATATCCGTATGTTCAATGTCAACCTAAGGCGCACCCAATTGGATGGCTGAATTCATCTCTTTAATAATCGCTTTCCCAGCTTTCGCCGAAGCTTCATAGGTGTTTTTTGCCGAGGAAATATCCCCAATTAAGGCCTTTATAATGTTATTCTGTTCGATAAAGCCCTGCCGAACAGAATAATCGGCGGCCGAGTTCAATTCTCCCTCGCCACTTAAAATAAAAATGCTACCGTTCACTGTGTCCAATTGATTGATCCCTTTTTCGGTGAAAACAACGACCTTCATTCTGTCAACGGGTGCCCCATCCACAAAAATCAAGCCGGTTTTAGATACGGCAATCTCGTCCCCCTCCGGCAAAAAAATTTCTCCTCGTTCACCCAACACCGGGAAATTTCCCGCTAACATAACTAATTTTCGCCGAGAATCCAACGTAAATCGACCATCGCGAGTAAAGCCCAATCCGGTCGGCAACGACACCTGAAAAAAACCTTTGCCTACCGCATCGATATAAAAATCGAGTGGGCGCAACGTTTCGACTACAGGCCCCGCCCGCCATCGATAAAACGGGATCATTTGGATGACTCCGTCACGGTCGAGGGAGTTGTATCCACCGATCTCAATATAACCGGGCGTGTCGACATTCATGGTGTATAATAACGCGTTGTTATAATGGATCTGAGTAGCACGCATGCTCTGAACCACGGTTCGGATCGATGGATCTTGAAACTCTTGGTAATTTTCATTGAACACAGCGAATGATTCCCCAGAGAGCAAAATTACAAACATCACAAAAAAAAGAAACACCGTGACAACGGATGGAATGGGGGTCGAACTAATCGTTTGGATTGAAAATTTTGGTCGCGTCACGGGGAGGATACTAACGAAAACCGCCCAATATTTCAACCAAAATCAGATTTATCGCGTTGCAAAACGGGGCACAGTACCGATACAATTTTTTGAACAGAGTTAATAAAAATGAATTTAGGATTTTTTGGAACAGATTACAAACGCACATCGATTCAAGAGATGGAACTCATTTATCTCAACAAAGAATCTTGGCCGTCGGTTACACACGACGTAGTTCACGACAGCCCTATTGATGAGCTTGTTATCCTTGCGACCTGCAACCGTTTTGAAATGTATTACGTCAGCCAAAACACTTCGGAAGCGACCCAGTGGATCGTCAATTTTATCAGTCGATGGGGCGAAATCCCGCACTCAACACTCCGTTCTATTGGGTATACCCTTGAAGGCGATGCGGTTCTCCGCCACTTATTAAATGTCGCCGCAGGTGTAGAATCGATGGTGTTTGGGGAAGATGAAATATTGTCTCAAGTCAAAGATGCCTACCACCAATTTTCGTCGTTAAATTCAACGGGGCCAATACTCAACAAAGTATTTCAAATTGCCATCGCGACGGGAAAACGAGTACGGCACGAAACCGAAATCTCAAGAGGGTCCTACTCAGTGAGCTCCATCGCCGTTGACGCTATTCGGGAGACTATTTTCGATTACTTTGATAAGTCAATTATAGTCATTGGAACCGGAAAAATTGGGAACCGAGCCGTTAAAAAACTCGCCGCCATTGGACATCCTAATCTTTACGTCTCTAACCGAACTCACATGACCGCTATGCGTGTCGGAACCGAGTCAAATTGTCAGGTCATTCCATTTGATACGATTCGGAGCGTCGCATCCAACTTCCATATAATAATCGTTGCCACCGGATCATCCGACTTCATCCTTTCAAAAGGGAACATTACAAAGCATGCCGTCACCGAATTAATTATTGACCTGGCAGTGCCCCGTAATGTGGACCCATTAATTGAGTCCTCCACGTGTCGAATTATTGGAGTCGGTGGGCTCCAGGCGATTGCCGACAAGAATGTTCTTAAGCGTCAAAAAGAATCAGCTAAAGTAACGGGAATATTAACTGAGGAACAGAACCGATTTCATCTGTGGCTCGACCGTCGGTCGGTGTACCACTAATGACATTCCAACCCATTCGTATAGGATCACGCAAATCCCCTTTAGCCATGGCACAAGCGAAGATCGTTGAAGAAAAAATAAGGGCAACGTTTCCCAAAAAACCGACTGAAATTATTGGTATCGAGACTACCGGTGACATTAACCAAAAATCGCCGCTCTTTGAAATTGGGGGGAAAGGCGTTTTTATTCGAGAACTGGAAGTCGCTCTCATCGACAAGAAAATCGACATTGCGGTTCATTCGCTGAAAGATGTCACAGCCAACACGGCCGATACGCTTGAATTAACCGGTTTTTTAGCGGCAGAATCGATATGTGATTGCCTCGTATCTAATTTCCAGTACACCATCGATACACTCCCTAGAAATGCCACCGTGGGGACCGGATCGATGCGCAGGAAAGCCCTTTTGAAAATGATTCGGCCGGATATTATTACCCGGGATATTCGTGGGAATATTGGCACACGTTTAAATGCATTGCACCATCTCGATGCCATTATGCTATCGGAGGTGAGTATGATGCGATTGCATCTCGACACGACGTACGCGGTTCTACCGCCACATCAATTCATCCCAGCGCCAGGCCAGGGTGTCATTTGCCTTGAAACACGGATAAATGATCCTGAGCTTAGGCAGCTGGCGAAATCTATAAGTAACGCCAATCAATATACCATTTCATCATTGCAGCTGAGCTTCTTACGAACGGTAGGATTTGATTGTCAACTACCGTTAGGAATGCTAACCGAAATTAAGGGGGACGCCACCCGTACTCGACTATTTCGGTCCAGTCCTGATTTTTCAAGATTGGAGATCGAAGATGTGGGATCATCCCTCGATTTAGCAGCGAGCGAACTGGTAAAAAAAGCGACTGAATGGAAACTCAACCCGCTCTACTAGGCGCCAGAGTTCTCGCTCTTCGCGACATAGCGACAGTACGGGAGTTACAGATTGGAATTGAATCCGAAGGCGGACACTTTGACGCTGTGCCCGCGATCACCACGATCGCCTTACCGAAATGGGAACGGTCAATTTCCAATGCACTATTAACTCGTGCTGACGGAATCATATTTACGAGTCACTATGCGACTGAAATAGTATTGGCAACTCGAGAAATCTACCAAAAAATATGCGACAAAAAAATCATATGCATCGGACCAAAAACAGCCGCTCCATTTCTGAACGCGGGATACCCAGCGCACAACATACGATTTCCATCGACCCCCACTTCGGCCGCCATCATGGAGGACTTCTCAACTGAACTGACATCCGAACTATGGATTCATCCTCGCTCAGAGCTATCGACTACCGACTGGCTAGGATCATGTCGCTCAGTATATCCAATCGCAATTTATACGACTCTACCCCTAACGATTGCGATTAATTCACCGCTTGAGTATGATTATGTCATTCATTTTAGCGGCTCCGTTGCTCGAAGTTTTTTCAATCAATTTCCAACGGACCTCCCTCAACAAGTTCATCTAGCGATTGGCCAACAAACGTTACGCTATTTGAAATGCTCAAATAAATTGATATCAGACACACCGACTCAACGAGACATCATTAAAAAAATAATCGACCATAGAAAACAAAATGCAGCAAAAAATTAAACGATTTCATACAGTCCGCAGAACCCTCGGCGTTCGCGAATTACTCGCTGAAACACGAATCGATCCAAGCGACCTAATTTGGCCATTATTTATTCGGGAAGACATCGCCGCCCCTGTCCCAGTACCATCAATGCCTGGAGTATTCCAATACCCGCCCGATATCGCGATTAATGAAGTGGAAACGGCATACCGCTCAGGCCTAAGAGGCGTATTAATTTTTGGAATTCCTCGGCAAAAAGACGCGCATGGCACCTCAGCATGGAATCCGCAGGGTGGCGTCCAAACAGTAATTAAAGGGATTAAACAACGGGTGCCAAATATCGTGATTTTTGCAGATTGTTGTTTGTGCGAGTATACCAACCACGGACATTGCGGAATATTAACCACCCGAGGTCTCGATAACGACGCCACCCTCGATTGCTTGAAAAAAATAGCATTCTCATATGCGAATGCTGGCGCCGACTTTATTGCACCATCTGGCATGATGGACGGGGCCGTCCAGGCGATACGCCAATCATTGGACGACGCCCGTCATAATCACACTGGAATACTCGCCTACTCGGCAAAATATGCAAGTTCACTATATGGTCCGTTTCGCGATGCCGCGGGATCGGGTACCCAATTTATAGGCGACCGAAAGCACCACCAAATAGCGCCCACACAACGGCGAGAAGCGATACTAGAAACCGTGCAGGATATTTCCGAAGGTGCCGACTTAGTCATGGTTAAGCCTGGTATGATGTACCTTGATATTATACGTGAACTCCGGGATCAGATAAAAACACCCATTGTTGCCTACCAGGTATCAGGAGAATACTCGATGCTCCAGCTCGCCATTAAACATAATTTAGCCAACGATCGCGACATAATAATGGAATCCGTAATTTCGCTTAAACGTGCCGGCGCCGACCTAATTATTACTTACGCCGCTAGAGATATATTGAGAATACTAAGTAGTTAAGGTATAGTCTCGCTCTAACCCCGATTCACTACCCCACAACTCACGCTATTTTTAATGGAAAATCCACCCTTTAATAGTGGCGCCTAGGAGAGCTATCCAGATTATGGAAAAACGCAAACTGAAAACCGACGAAGAGATAAAAGCACTTCACGAAAACGATGGATCACTCGATATTGTCGAACTTCAGAAGTCACACTTAAAAGACCTACATACTTTAGCTCAAAAATTAAATATCCCGGAACACAAGCTACTCAAAAAAAATGACCTTATCTTTAAATTATTACAAGCAAAAACCGAATCCAATGGACTCATATTCGCTCGGGGAGTTCTGGAAATACTTGCCGATGGTTATGGGTTTCTACGAACCAACAATTACTTACCAAGCTCGGAAGATATATATGTGTCACAAACTCAGATCCGCAGGTTTGGTCTTTCGTCCGGAGATACGATATCGGGGCAGGTACGCCCACCCAAGGATGGTGAACGATATTTTTCATTGCTACGAGTTGAGGCAATAAATTGGGAGGACCCGGAAAAAATTAAAGAGCGGACTCTATTTTCCAATCTAACTCCGGTATATCCCTATGAACAATTAAAGCTTGAAATAGATAGCGTGCCAATATCCGGCCGATTAATGGATATGTTGATGCCAATCGGAAAAGGGCAACGGTCACTAATCGTATCCCCACCGAAAGCGGGAAAAACAACAATACTGAAAGAGATCGCTAATGCGATTTCAATCAATCATCCCGAAGTTATAATCAAAGTCCTATTGATCGACGAGCGCCCCGAAGAGGTAACCGATATGGAGCGGTCGGTCCAAGGAGAAGTTATTTACTCCACCTTTGATGAACCCCCGGAACAACATGTACGAATTTCAGAACTAGTACTCGACAGCGCCAAACGCCTTGTCGAATGCGGCAAAGATGTCGTAATCCTACTCGACAGTATCACTCGCTTAGCACGAGCGTACAACCTGGTCGTCCCACCGTCGGGACGAACACTATCGGGCGGATTAGACCCTAGTTCGCTCCATAAACCAAAACGATTCTTCGGAGGCGCTCGAAAGATCGAGCAAGAAGGAAGTCTGACAATCATCGCAACAGCTCTAGTAGATACAGGGTCCCGAATGGATGACATTATCTACGAAGAATTTAAAGGTACAGGTAACATGGAACTCCATCTTGACCGAAAGCTAGCGAATCGGCGCATTTTTCCAGCGATTGACATCATCAATTCCGGAACTCGAAAAGAAGAGCTCCTCCTTAACGAAGAAACGCTTAAAAAAGCATACCTTCTCCGCAAAAATATCGACTCCGAAAGTGCGATTGAAGAGCTTATCAAAATACTGAGGCACACCAAGTCTAATAAAGAATTCTTAGACTCGGGAATATTCAACTAAAAGGGAATTATTTAGATTTGGGAGGATCCTTTTCAAGGACCTTATCAGGGGCTATCTCCGGAAGGTTATAGTCTCTAATTATAGATATTTCAATCCTACGATTTCGGGCTCGGTTTTCGTCCGAAGTATTGGGTACTAAAGGGCGATACTGACCAAAACCTGTCCCGGACAATTGTTCGGGACTGAAGGAAAACTTGTCGATAAAATACCTCATTACAGACAAGGTCCGTTGAAACGACAACTCCCAGTTGCTGTCGAAGCGACTATTGTGAATAGGAACGTTATCAGTGAATCCTTCAATAACAACAGGATTCAAGACTTGCTTAATAATGGGACCAAATTTTCCAAGCAATACAGCACCTTCAGCACTAAGATCGGAACTCCCGGACGCAAACAACACCGGGGAGGATAAGACCACCTTAACAGACTTGGGGGAAATCTCTAATTTGGCCTGGCCGTCAAGTTTTTCACTCTCAATCTGGGCTTTTAACTTAGACACCAGTATACCTTCTGCACTCCGCATTCGTTTATCCGCCTGCCCCCCCGGGGGAACTGGTATACTATAGGGCATATTACCACTATTTTTTTGCTCGCTTGAAAACTCCTGGCTAATGGACTCTGACGCCTGGGTATACTTTTCGGAATCAATAGACGACATCGAAAACAGATATACGAAAAAAATTAATAGAAGAGACAGCAAGTCCGAAAACGAAACATAAAAATTTTCTACTTCCGTTTGGAATTTCTGTCCCATGAATTAAACTCCTAGCTTTTTACTTACCAAGGTGCGATCTTTGGAGGTTAGCAACATGTAAAGTTTCTCTTGAACAACAATCGGAAGTTCATCCGATGCCATTGCGACAACCGCCTCAACAAGTTGCTCCTTATGAATCGCTTCAACGTGACTTGAGACCTTTAATCGGCCAGACATCGGTAAAAATATCAAATTAGCCGATGTTACACCATAAAATGTACACACCAGTGCCAAAGCCATGTTCGGACCAATTGTCTTCGGATCAGATACGTTGGCCAATAATTTTACCAACCCGGAAAGCGTACCAATCAATGCTAATCCAGGAGAATACTTGGCCATTTGTTCAAAATAATGAATACCCTGCTCGTGACGGCTTCCTGACTGTTCAATCATTTCTTTAAGCAAGCTTTTAATTTCACGGGGTTCCACGCGATTCATGACTAGAGTCATCGCCGCCTTCAAAAACCCGTCATTTATCTTTTCAATTTCAGGCTCCAACGATTGTCTACCCTCTCGACTCATCTTTTGCGATAAGCGAAGCAATAAGGCAATTTCCTCCAAAAAATCTTTTTTGGGAGCCTTAAATACGACCTTCATCCAGCTTCCAATTTTTTTGACCTGGGTAATTGGGAAATTAATTAACGTCGCACTAACTAACCCCCCCACAACGACAACCGAGGCTTCTTTACTCAAAAACAGCTTGGCGTTCGCATCGACTCCGATTAACTCAAACATAATCCATAATACAACTAAAAACCCAACATACAGTCCTATCATGCCCTACTCCTTTCCTCTAAATTACTTCCGCAATTTAGCGGAGATCTGAACTCGTCCGTCTCGCTCCAACCGCAGTGCAATATCTAAAATATTGGTGCGTGCTTTTTCAATCTCATCAACACCAATATTGGCGCCTCGAATCTCTAAAAACTGGGATATAACTTCCTTGGCGTTTCGGGTCATATTGCGATCAAACCGATCGTACAGATTAGGATCCGATGAGGCCAAAGCTACAGCAAACAATTCGGCACGGACCTCAGATAACAATAATTTAATTTCTTCGTCATCAAGAACTGCTAAATCATCAAACAGCACGATATTATTCCGAACTTTCTTAAATCCTTCGGGTGAGGATTTTTCGAGAAGGGCTAACAGCTGTTTTTTATTTGAGCTAGAGACTGTTGAATAAATCGATTTGAATGATAATTCGCCACCGCTCAGACACTCGATTGCTCCTTTTATTTGAGATTCTAATTTATCGAGTACCGCCCGATTAATCATTTTTTGATCGATAATATTCAAGGCAATTGCGGCCTGTATCTTCACATCAAATTGGGTCAATAGCTTAGCCGCCAAATCGGGACGTAAAAAACCAACGATTAGGCTAAGATTATCAGGACCAACATTCTCTTTTTTTAAGAGATAGGTGAGCTTATCCAACGTATCGTCACTAATAAAATCGAAATATTGCTTAACGGGGGGTGCGTTCGAAATTTTAATATCGCCACCACCTCCGGAACCCTTGGGAAGCTCAATCGACGGGCTGACGGTTACGCTTGGAGCGGCGCCACCTCCACCGCCAGAACTAGCCGGCCCGGCCACGGACAGAGCATTGAGCGTCTTCGATGTCCGACCCGAAAAATACCCATAAAGCATCATAAAAACTAGTGCCAAACCGGCGAAAATCATGTAGAAAATATTTTGAGTCGAAAACAATTTGTCGCCTTGATTTTCGATTTCGATTTTTTGAACGGGTGCCGCTTGATCAATAAACGGCTTATAGGCAACCTCAATTTTATCGCGACCATCTTTCCAATTTAGAAGTTCTTTGACAATAGCTTGGGCCCGACCAGCCTGACTTTTGGGGAAAGACTTGTTAATGAGCAGGTGCACAGTAATCGATTGCAACGCCGGAGTCGCATAGGTAGTAACCGAATCAAACGGAAGCTGTTTCATCGTCTCGGGACCTAAATTTCTAATCACCGGATATCCAGGCATAATGTTAACTTTTGCCGAAGTCTTTGACTCGCCAGAAACAGCGGCTTTCGATTGAGCCGTATAACGAACCTGATAACTCGGGGCCGACAACGAAACATCAACTCGGACAACAAAGTTGTTCGGTCCATAAATAGAATCTAATGACCTCTGTAAGCGTGTTGCCAACTGCTCTTCAATGGCAATTTGGTCTGGACTCGCAAAAATCGGAATTGCAAGAATTAGACTAACCAATACTACAAACAACCGAGACAAGCACTTGAGCATAATAATCCCTTTCTATTTCGATCCTTTTTTGGGGGTCCGAACGGCCCATTTCCCATCATCTTCTTCCGTAACGATTGCATCGACCCCTTGCTTACGTAATGAGTTAGCAAACTCATACGCTTGATCCTGCTTCGGAAACTTCCCCATTAATTGAGTATCTGCAAGGTTAACATTTTGCGCCGCCTTTGGCTTGGCTCGGTCCCGCTTAGCTTCTTCCTTATCCTCGGCAATCATCTCTTGAGTTTTTTTAATTATCTCTTGAATCTCAGCGTTTCCTGGATCCAAGAAAAGCACCGTGTTCCAGGCGCTAATCGCACGCTCTTTTTCGCCCATCATGTAATACGCCGAGCCCATACGTTCATAAACAGTTGGGTTATCCTTGTCGAAAAAGGACAATGCTTGGAGACAATCAACAGACTGCTGGTAATTTCCACCATAAAAGCTAATAGAGGATTTATTCCAGTATTTCGCCTCCATATTTTCAATCTTGTATGACCCTGCTTTCAAATCAAGCCCTTCTTCTAACAAAAATTTAGCCCGGAGATTCTGACGATGCAGGAATAAAATATGAATCAAAATATCACGGGACAATTCCGTTTGGTTCGTAATAAACGCTGATTCCGCCTCTTTATATAACTTCTGAACCATCTTTTTTGTCGCATCATCCAACTCGTCTTCTTTGGCAAACATGGACGATGAACTCGCCACTTTTTGTTCGACTGAATCAAACAGTAGCAATGATGTCATTTCTTTGCGCTGAGGCCGAGACAGGCTTGAATCAGGCAACTTACGGACCAAAATCAAGGCCTCGTCAAATCGTTTGGCGGCCAGGGCGTCTTTGTATTTTTGTTGAAACTGGAAAATTTCATCATCCGTCAGGGGAGCCTCTTTCTTCAGCGATGATGCAGCGGCAGCTTGCGATTGCTTCAAAGGAGACGAAACCGCCGTTTGAGCAAGCAATAATGGAGAACCCACGATTAGGAACCCCACGGACCACGCAAGTATCAAAACGGTATTGAAACTACCCTTAATTTCAGAACCCATAACTTCAAACTCCCTTCGCGATTGCCTCATTATAAACGAGCAAGCGCAATATCGAAATAGGCATCAACACATTCGAATGTGAAATGAATGAATGGACCATTATTTCCCGAATATTTCCAAATCCAAACTCTTCTCAAATGAACTAATAAAAAAGTCCGCATCAGTGAGCGTGTGGGCAGACGAGGTGAAATTAGATTCAAATTGTGAGGGTGCAAGGTAAACGCCCCGGTCTAACATTGCACGATAATATAGCGAAAACCGTCTGGTATCCGACCGTTGTGCAGTGGCTAAATTAAAAACCGTCGTATCTGAAAAAAACAGAGTCCACATCGTCCCCACCTGACTAACAGTCAACGGCAAACCATGAGCCGTTATCCACTGGCGCATCCCGGCAACAATATGTGATGCATGCGATTCCGCTCGTTCAAAGTGATTACTCGTCTTTAATGCTGTAAGCGTCGAAATGCCCGCTGCCATTGCGACGGGATTGCCCGATAACGTTCCAGCCTGATAGACCGGGCCCACAGGCGCCAAATATTCCATGAATTCGGCCCGGCCACCGTATGCAGCACATGGCAATCCACCCCCAACCACCTTTCCTAAACACGTAATATCTGGCACTACCCCATACTTATGTTGGGCCCCTTTCAGCGCGACTCGGAATCCGGTCATCACTTCGTCAAAAATTAACAGAGTCCCATGAGCACTCGCGATGTCACGGAGGCCTTGTAAGAATCCTGGGTTGGGCGGCACCACACCCATATTTCCAACAACTGGCTCCACAATAATTGCAGCAATATCATCCCCAACGTTCGCAAACAACTTACGAACCGACTCCAAATCGTTGTAAGGCGCGATCGATGTCCACTGCGCCCACTCACTTAACACCCCCGCACTATCCGGACACCCAAGAGTCAGTCCACCGGACCCGGCTTTAACTAATAACGCATCGGCGTGACCATGGTAACACCCTTCGAATTTTAGTATTCGGCGGCGCCCCGTAACACCCCGAGCTAAACGAATCGCGCTCATACAGGCTTCGGTTCCGGAATTGACAAAACGCACTCGCTCCATTGAGGGGAAAAATTCGTGAATCAAATCGGCCAAAATTGTCTCCGCTTCAGTCGGAGCTCCAAACGACAGGCCTCGGTGAACCGCAGATACAATCGACTCGACAACCGGAGGAAATGCGTGACCCAAAATCATTGGCCCCCACGAGAGTACGTAATCAATAAATTCATGATCATCAACGGACACTAACCGAGACCCGTAACCTTCTTTAAAGAAGACAGGGGTTCCACCCACACTCTTAAATGCTCGTACCGGGCTATTTACCCCACCGACTAATATCCGGCGAGCAGATTGAAACATTTGTTCAGACAAAACCATCATTTTCTCCATTTCCCGCTACTTTCGTTGAAGCCTGTTCATGTGTATTCTAATTTAAAAGAGTCACTATGAATATCTATCCAATCGTCTACTATAATGACGCATTCGTTCCCGGAAACAAAATTCCATTTCCATTCGATGATTATGGGTTTTTGTATGGTTATGGATTATTTGAGACAGTTCGGGTCGTCAATAAAACCCCAATTCTGCTCGATCGGCATTGGAGCCGGCTTGAATCCTCCGCGATTATTTTGGGAATCGAATTGACAATCGATTTCGCCCGGGTCGCCGCTATCGCCAATGAATTAATGAACCGAAATCCCATTTCCGACCACGCCATCTTGAATATCTACATCACGCCCGGCGATCGACCCGTTGGCACCAACCGAATTGTGATGGGAAAGCCAATGGTACTGATTGTAATGCGACCTCACACACGGACAAAGTATAATGTCGGAATTCATCTGGGCATACGTCAAGAGTCCTTTCAACGTATTCAGCTTGATCAGTTCAAAATGTTGTCATACGTCAAAAACATACTCGAAAAATCCCTCTGCGATCCTTACGACGACGTGCTCCTCTTCAGTGAAACCCACGCCATTTTAGAAACCCCAACCGCGAATGTTTTTTTCGTTCGCGGCAGAACCCTCTTTACTCCGAAATCAGATTTTATATTACCGGGAGTCACACGTGGATTTATTTTGGAAAAAAGTACCGACTTTGGATTTTCAACAGTGACCACCGAAATTAAACTGGCGGACTTAAATGGATTCGATGAAATATTCTTAACGAGTTCCCTTAAGGGTATTGTGAAAGTCGACAAAATCGAAAAATTTGACCCACTAAAATCCGGCCAAGTAACTGACGAAATCGAGACGAAATATCACTTAGCACTTGACATTCCAATCCTTCCAAAAGCGCCGAAGTATGGACCGACTTAGATACAACTTTTTCGTGTGTGTGTACGATACACCCGATCGATGATTAACTTGAGGAAGTTATGGGAAAAAATGTGCCGAGGTGACAGATGGATTTAGGTGTATCAAGTTCTCGAAGAAGCGGCGGTTACTTTGAATCTTCGGTCAAACCGACCACCAAAGCGGATGACACATCGGGCATTAAAAAGACGTTTTCAATCGAGGAAGCTCAGGGTATAAACAAAAATATTGGAGCCCCTGGATCGGTTGAAACTACCACCAAAGTGGCGGCATCAAAACCGACAACTAAAAACGATCCGACGTCCCCAACACAACCCAGAGAGACGGTATCTCGCCCGATTTCACGATCCGACATTGTGGATCAACTTGTTCAAATTAAACATCCCCCCACCTCGGAAAACATCCAAATAATGTCATCGATATTACAATTTGGCTTAGAGGCATCTGCCCAAAATTTTGAGACAGTACAAACATTATTAAAGGGCAGAAAAGCAAATAACTCGCTAGAATCGTCGGTCGTCAGTGTATCAAAAGGCCTGGCCGAAGCACCCAGAAGCGTGGATATAATCGGCCATTTTCTTAACAACCAGCTTGAAATTAGCCAACAATTTCAACAACTCCAAAACGCGATGGCAAACTTTAAATTAAACTTGAATTGGAGCAGCGAATTATTTACCACAGGGCTACTCACAGGGCTGACATCTATTCTCGGCGATTTAGATGAGTCGCTTAAAAAGTTCTCAAAATCTTCGAAGGAAAAGGCGAACTGGAATCCCGCGTCGCGGACCGAATTAATCAATGACTTCAAATCGATGCTTGAGTTTTTAGGCGGTTTGCGTCAAAAAATTGGTCTGGATCATGGCGATTCGCCCTCCGCGAAACGGATCCTCGAAGCATCTCAGCAATTACAACATGACATTAGCGGATTTCTAGAAGCGTTAACAAGCCAAGCTATAATGTCCGAACAAATCGCCCAAACAGGAATCACTGATCGATTTGGATACTGGCAATTCCCTAATCCCTGGATGAACGGAAAATCATCGATCGAATTACTAATTCGAAAAGATCCTCTGAAAAAGAAAACTGAATACAACCCACAGAAAACCCGTGTCATAATAAAATTTGAAACTCAAGATCTAGGCGAAATGTGCATCACGCTTGATGTATTGGATAAAAAGGTTTGGATGCAAGTCAACACATCCAAAACGGACAGCCGGATGTTGCTCACACAATGGATTGGTGAATTCAAAGAACAATTATCCGTACAAAACTATGAACTCGCTGGGTTACAAACCTCCGACAAGCCAATTTCTATCCGCAATTTGATACTTCCTAAACTTAATTTAGATAACTTATCAAGGATCAATACCGAAGTATGAAAAAAATACCGCAATCCCTTTTAAATAAAAAAGCTCGCAAATTAAAACGTCACCTTGACGAATTGCAACTTCCCGAGAAAAAAGACCTCAAAGCGATTGCAATCAAATATCAGGTAGGAAAAGACAAAGCGCCCAAAATTGTCGCTACGGGCAAAGCAACTGTCGCTGAAAAAATACTTGAACTTGCGGAAGAAAATCGAATTCCGTTTTTTGAAGACGAAACGCTGACGGACTTGCTAGCTAAACTTGACCTCAATTCTGAGATACCTGCCGAGCTTTACACGTTGGTTGCTGAAGTTTTAGCTTTTGTATATCAGCTCGATAAAATGGCCAAATCTAAACGTGGGAAACCCTCCGGACCCACCACATAAGGTTTACACTCACGCCGTGTTAACGAACCGACCCCAAGCCGTCACCTATCCCTCCCAATAGGCGAATCGCGATCTCCAACTGGGGATCCTCGCCATTGACATCCGAATCCACCAATTTAGCTACCATATTGTTCGGTATGATCCCCACTTTGGAAATATCTCTCCCACCCGGAGTCAAATATCGTGCGGTAGTCAGCATTAAAGCCGATCCTCCAGGCAGTGGAAATAATCGTTGCATCGCCGCCTTACCGTAGGTTGGATTACCCACAATTTTACCCCGCCCGTTTTCCTGAATTGCCGCCGCAAATATCTCCGCCGCGGAAGCCGAACGGTCATTCACGAGTACCACCATTGGAATCGTGACAAATTTTCCAGGAGATCTTACCCGCTCAATCGATATTTTTCCGGACCGATTTATCATTTGCACAACCACTCCAGTCTGCAAAAATAACCGAGCAACATTTGCTGCCGTCATGTAAAGCCCCCCCGAGTTGTTTCGAACATCCACAATTAACGCTTGGGCTCCCTGCTGCGTTAACGCCTTAACCGAAACTTCAACATCATGGGCCCCAGATATACTGTCAAACGCACCAATCCGTATATAGCCAGTAGAATGGATTAATTTCATCGCAGTAACAGTCGATGTCGGCGTCGCCGAATCGTCCTGGCCAGACATTCGACGTTTTATATGCCGAAATGTATTAGCGTCAATCCATCGAGTATACGGATCGTTAATCGCGTCCAAATATCCACGAATCGCCCCAGCCTCTAACCGTTCCCGGTTAATCGACGGATTGACATATTCAGTTCTGACCAACACATCGATACGGTTTAGCACGGGGAAGGGATGTACAGGCGCCCATCCCACGATCAGCACAATCGTCATTCCCAAAACAACCCCTGCCCCACCCCACAACAACTGGCGACGCATTAAATCGATAACAGAGGCTGAATGATGGCGTTAGTGGTTGTTAATGCATCCTGAGCCACGCCCAGCATACCGTCTAACTGAGCCCGCGTGTACGGTCGGTTTTCGGCGGTTCCCTGGATTTCAACAAAAGTCTCCGCATTCAACATGACAACATTCATATCCACATCGGCTCTAGAATCTTCAGAATAGTTCAAATCACACATCACATCCCCATTAACAATGCCAACACTAATCGCAGAAACAATCCCAACAATCGGGGTTTGCCTCAGATCGCCATTGACGATCAAGGACTGAATCGCATCTGACAATGCAATCATGGCGCCCGTAACGGATGTCGTCCGAGTTCCCCCATCGGCTTGTAACACATCGCAATCGATATGAATCGTACGCTCCCCCAGACGCTTCAGATCCACTGCCGCCCGTAAACTACGCCCAATAATACGCTGAATTTCGCTCGTACGCCCTGTCGGTTTCCCTTTATTAATCTCCCGAGGCACTCGCGTTAATGTCGAGGATGGCAATAGGGAATATTCGGCGGTTAACCACCCCTGCCCAGAATCCTTTAGAAAATGGGGCACTTTTTCCTCGATTGATGCGGTACATAGCACCCTCGTATCCCCACATGAAATCAAAACTGAACCGGCCGCGTATTTGGTAAAATGTTTGACGACACTAATTGATCGGGCCTCGTGACATGCTCGCCCGTCTAACCGTGGTGTCATCCTAGCTCCTTTTCAGCGCGACGGTTTTCAAGATTTTGTCTCCCAGAATCAATACTTTGCTCCAGCTTGATCAAATTCTTTTGCGCGCGAGTTACAAGCATTTGAAGATGGGCGAGTACATTGTCCGCATATTCGTCGGCATTTCTGCGAAGGCGTTGACTTTCGTCATCAGCCTGACGCAACACATCCGGATGTATCGCCACTGGAGTCTCAATAACAACTGGCGTCGGGGCTGGCGTCGATGGTGTCATTGTACCCGTCTCGATCGACCGCCGAATCGATTCGGGATCGTTTTTTATCACATATCTCAATTTATCCAATAAATTGAGAAGGCGCTTCTCGTCCATTAGTACCTTGTCCGAAAACGGCACTTTTTTCCCGTCGAGAACCGTAGCTTCAATCGAATCGATGATGCCCAATATTTCATTCATTTAATTTGTCCTTCAAATGCGACTCTACTAACAGGGGAACAAAAGTAGATACATCGCCACCGTATTTTGCAACTTGTTTTACCAAACTAGAGCTTAAATAAGAATAGGTTACATCGGTCATTAAAAAAATAGTATCCAACTGAGGACTTAAGTGTCGATTGGTAATCGCCATTTGGAACTCATAATCGAAATCTGACACCGCCCGAAGCCCACGAATAATATTAAAAACATTCTGCTCTTTAGCAAAATCAATTAACAAGCCATTAAAGGTATTTACGCTGAGCCGGGGTTCGTGAACAAACAACTCTTGAATCATAGCCATTCGCTCATTGAGCTCAAATAATGGGGCTTTTGAGGGATTATGAATAACACCCACGACAACACGGTCAAAAATAGCGAGGGCCCGAGAAATGACGTCGATATGTCCGTTGGTAATTGGATCAAAACTCCCCGGGTAAATAGCCGTTTTCATACCGACTCCTTTCTGGAAATAATCGAAATTTCAGTTTGTCCATATGAATAATGAGACACTAATGACAACGTTTCAGGAATTGGGACCGGACGTCGACATCGGTGTTCACAGACAAGGATTCCGTCAGGCCGTAGCATATCCGACCCGTCGACAAGATCAACTACGTCCCTGTAGATATCATCACGGTCCCATGGCGGATCAACAAATACAACATCGAAGTGGGTCCGCCATCGACGGGCATAATCCCGAACGTTTGAACGAATCAACGTAATTTTTTTAGATATACCCTCACGGTCCGAATCTGGAACGCGGGCCAGTAGGGCATCGCGATTTCGTCCAGCAAAATGGATATCAATATCGACCAGAGTAATATGATTTGCCCCTCGGGACAGGGCCTCAAATCCTATCGCACCAGTTCCGCAACATAAGTCCAAAAAATGAGCGCCATTCAATTCATTACGAATCGAGTCAAATACCGCAGACCGCACTTTTTCCTGAGTCGGCCGAAATGATTTTGTTTTGGGATAGACCAACGGGTAGCCCTTAAATAAACCCGATGTAATACGCATTAGTTTAATACCTCCTCAGGCGAAAACGATTGATACCGGCGAAACCACTGTGCGAGTGGCTGATGGTCAGACGCGGACAATTCCGGATCCTGTTCAAAAATTTTCCGAGCGACACGATAGGCCAAATGCAACAATGGCTCGTCATTAACAAGATCTCCCAGCTTAAACTCCGGCAACCCCGATTGTTTCGTTCCCAATATTTCACCAGGCCCTCGCAATTTCAAATCCAGCTCGGCTAACTTAAACCCATCATGTGTAGTCACCATTGCGTTAATTCGTTCTCGTGCCATTTTTGTCGTTTTTTCACCAAGGAGAATACAATAGCTTTTGTACGCGCCACGACCCACTCGCCCCCTCAATTGGTGTAACTGAGATAATCCAAAACGTTCCGCATTGACTATAATCATGACTGACGCGTTGGGAACGTCGATTCCCACCTCAATGACTGTCGTCGACACCAGAATTTTTATTACACCTTGCTTAAAGCGTGTCATGCGATCGTTTTTGTCGTTCCCAGTCATTCGACCATGAACCAACCCTACCTCGACGTCATCAAACATACCTTTTAGCAATTCAAATCCTTGAATCGCCGACTGCAAATCAGTTTTCTCAGATTCATCAACTAATGGATAAACGACATATATTTGCCGACCAAGTTGTAATTGGTATCGACATAAATTCCACACATCTCGCTGACTACTGAGCGGGAAATACTGTGTGTCTGCCGGCAAACGCCCCGGCGGCATCTCATCAATAATTGTTTTTTCAAGTTCACCAAACACACTCAACATAAATGACCTAGGAATAGGCGTAGCGGTCGTATACAGACAATGTGGGGCCGTTGATTTCTGCTGCAATTTCATCCGCTGAACAACGCCAAATCGATGCTGTTCATCCACCACAACCATCCCCAATCGGGGAATGACCACAGCGTCTTCGATTAACGCGTGGGTGCCAACAACAACCAATGGATCCCCCGTTGCTAATTTCTCCAATACGTTTCGACGTTCTTTACTTCGCTGCCCCCCCTTCAGCAAAAAGACCTCAACATTTATCGCCGAAAGTTGCCCACAAAACCGCCGAAAATGCTGCTCAGCCAAAACTTCCGTCGGGACCATAACAGCCGCCTGATAGCCCGAGCCAACCGCCATTAACAAAGCGACCGCAATCACGTCGGTTTTCCCACTTCCGACATCGCCTTGGAGCAATCGGTTCATTCGATATCCGCTCGTCACATCACTCACTAACTCCCGAATAGCTCGAGATTGCGCGTCAGTTAACCGATACGCCAATTGGTTAATATACGCAGCTGTCAACTCATTCTGGCCCGACAAATGCACAGAGCTGACTTCGCGTCGAGCCACTTGACGTTTTTCAACCATACCCATTTGAAATCTCAAAAATTCATCAAAAACAATACGTTGACGGGCAGCTGACGCCATTTCAGGTCGAGACGGACGATGAAGCTCTATTATTGCCTGACTCAACGGCATAAGATTAAGTCGGTCCCGTACGGTTTGAGGAAGATGGTCTGGGATGTGGTGGTCAACCTTCGCGAGGATATTCGCAATTGCCGACCGAACAACCGATTGATACACCCCTTGGGTTAAGCCGTAAATGGGAACAATACAACCCACCGAGCTTAACCGATCCGATTCATTACGAATGACATCCAACTCCGCCACGATAAATTGCCGTGTCCCAGTGAATGGTTGTACATCTAATTTACCGGAGACCACGACCCATAGACCCACTTTTAGAATCTTAATCAAATATGCCTGATTAAAAAACACCAGTTCCAGTCGACCACTCGAATCCCGAATCTGTACTTTGATTATCGACAATCGATTTTTGGCGATTTCTTCTTGGACGGCCTCAATCGCGCCGGTCGCAAACTGAGACTGTGTCGGTACCAGCATCGAAATCAAGGGGATATTGCGCCGATCTTGATAGGAGCGAGGAAAATAATATAACGCGTCAGACACTCGTTCGATACCCAACCGAAGCAGCTGTCGCCGCGTATAATCATCCACTCGAATGGGGTCCCCCAAGGTAGAATTCATCGTGCCTGAATGCGCCTCAACCTAAAAAATACCGACCAGTCCCACCAGATGATCCAGTGTTTTAAATAGTGGTTCAGACTCTTTCGATAGCAATCGATCCAGCGAATAACTCGATTTACCGGCGGCCAGTATGCGTTGGGTGTCCGGAAGGTCTAAAAATTCCAATGTATCGTAAATTTGAGATGAGGTCCGTCGAGCCATAACTCGCGATGTAAGTACTAAATCATCCTCTGAATTCATCAGCCTCACCGCCCTCACTTCGGCGGAATCTTTTCCCATTGCTTTATATTTTTCTAAAAATCTATCCGAGAGAATCTGCCCCAAGTCAGACGATTTGCCGCCGATTAATGCCTTGCTATTGATCGGCAGATCTTGAAACGTAAGCACTTGTTCCAAATCAGTCTGGGCCAAGTAAACCATTCCGACAATGTCGGCTGGAGGACAAATTAAGTAATTTTTCCAAGCCGCACCCAGTAATAATTTGTTGGCCCATGCCAATCGATTGATGGCTCGTGAAAAATATAACGTCTCATATACCGGCCGATGCACAAGCCCCAATTTGCGAAGGTCCCCTACAATCGTAAAGACGCGATCAATTAAGGTTTGAGCATCTTGAAATGAATCCAATTGAACGACCAATGGATGGGGATTAGAGTAATTATCACGTGCCGTAACGATAACTAATCGATAGGAGCTGGCTAAAATCACGGGCAATTGAGATGCTAGGATTTCTTTCGATCGGCCGGCATCCGATGCACGAATGTACTGCCGAATAATTTCAGAATACTGAATTTTTGACTGAGCAAATAAGCGAGATTGTTCCAATTGCAATCCATCTTTAAAGCGTAATTCGAGCTCATCTCTCGGCTGAATTATTTTTCGACCGTCCACCGGGTCCGCCGCCGAAAGCCCTGCACAGAGTGTCGCACTAACGAGAAAGATTCCTACAGCCCGCAGGACAGCGATCATAGTTCAGGATTCCACACGTCACGAATGCTGGACAGATTAATAACAAACTGGCCGTCGTCAGTTGTGAGATCCACCGATTGGGCATCCGTTGTTTCTCCTAAATGCGTCCACTCCACACCGTGAGACATCATTAATTGTTCAAATTGGTCTAGGTTGTCCGGATGAACGGCCACAATATAGCCCCCATTTTCAGCGTACAATTCAGTCACTGCATTACCCCGGACAGATAAAGTCGCGCCAAAGGCGTCGTTACCTAATAATCCAAAACACATCTCAAAAATACACCCGAGGGTTCCGCCTCCAGAAATATCGTGTGCCGCAGCCACCAGGGACTGGTCGATCGCAGCAAATATCGCCATATTTGAGCGAGACTCGGGATCAAACCGAACCTGGGGAGCAACGTCGTTTAAACCAGTGACCAAATTTTGAATTTGTGTACCACCAAATTCCGGGTACATTTTACCCACTCGAATCACATTTAGCCCCGAGGCTGGGAACGACATCACCGTGGCTTTCCGATAATCATCGACTCGGCCAATGACGACAATAACAGGCGATGGGATAACCGCGCTTCCCGTCTTGGATTCGTTATAAAGGCTAACGTTCCCAGATATTACCGGTAGAGGCTCGTTGGGTATAAATCCAAACGCTCGAGAGGCATCTCCAATGCCGCGAACACTTTCGCAAAATTCAAAAAATGCATCTGGGTTTTCAGGGTTTCCAAAATTCAAGCAATCGGTGACACATAAGGGTCGGCCGCCCACCGCAATTACATTACGAACCGCTTCAGCTACGGCATAGGCGCCGCTCACATAAGGATCCGACTTGCCATATAAATTTGAATCCATACTCACGGCAACCGCAGCCGGACACCCCTCAATGGGGGTAACCAACACTGAATCAGCCTCGCCGGGATACACCACCGTATCACCGCGAACGGCGTTATCAAAATGCCGAAACACGAAGCGTTTGGACATCATATTTGGGAGGCCCATTAACCGCTCGGCAACTGAACGATGTTGATCAATAGACCATGGGGCAGGATCGACAGCATCGGCAGAAATAGGTCGAGGCGCGGCGACCCGATTGGCAGTTACCTCGGTGGTAATAGCCGATACTGGCAAG
Source organism: bacterium (assembly GCA_010028705.1). Lineage (GTDB taxonomy): Bacteria > Margulisbacteria > Marinamargulisbacteria > SXXA01 > SXXA01 > RHAI01. The sequence goes on along the minus strand of RHAI01000010.1, from coordinate 15,305 downwards.
TCAGCGACAACCGCTCCCCGGTGCCGAACAAGATATCGATTCTCATGAATAACCTGCCCAATCACGGCCGCCCCCGCATTGGGGTATATCGATGGGAGGGCAAACTCGTCGTTAAAAATTTTAAGTACCTCACCAGAAAACCAACGAGGCACTGCCAAGCAAAAACGCTCCTGCGTCTCGGAACATGCAATCACCTCAGGTTTCAAGTCCGTTAATGCAACGTTGACGTTATCTAAGTCGATTTCGACCCCCATTCCCGCCCCGACTGCAATTTCAGATGTCGCACAACAAATACCACCCGCACCAAGGTCTTTAAAGCCGATCGGAACCTTTTTTTCGTCAACCACCCGAAGTAATGTTTTAATTGCCTCGACTAACACCCGTTTAAGGAAAGGGTCATGTACCTGGACTGCACCGACATTTTGAACATCATTCTCCTTATCCAAGGTCGCTGACGAAAAACTTGCGCCTCCAAAGCCAGTTGCATCCGTACTTTTGCCAAATAAAATGATGTCGTATGGCTCTGTTTGAGCATTATCGGGAACGTAGCTATGAATAATTTTTGATTCCTCGATCAATCCGATCGCAGCCACGTTTACCAAGCAATTGTCATTATAGGATGGATGATACACCGTTTCCCCACCCAAGACAGGAACACCCAACGGATTGGCGTAGTCCGAAACCCCCAGCACCACATTCTTAGAAATCGTATGCACAACCGATTGCGGATCGTCACTTATTCCGAAATGTAGAGAATTGAGAACCCCAATAACATCGGCACCCATGCAATACACATCTCGAACCACCCCTCCCACACCGGTTGCCGCGCCTTCAATCGGCAAAATTTGACTCGGATGATTGTGCGATTCATGTGATATCGCCAGACAGTACTGTTTGCCATCATGCCTCACGAATCGAATAATTCCCGAATCCTCCCCGATTCCAAGTGCAACTTCCGACCCCTGCGTTGGCAAGTTAGCCTTAAGCACCGCTTTACTCGATTTGTACGAGCAATGTTCAGACCACATCGCGTCAAAAATATAATACTCAACAGGCGTGGGTTCCCGTTGTAATAACTCTCGTATGGCCGCCAAATCCGACTGAGAAAGACTCATTGTAATATTCCTTTTAGCTCGTGGTAGCAATTTATGGGGTCATGATACGCCGTTTATTTTAACCAGTAGAATAATATCGGATTACTCATTCTAGAGTAAATGCTGGTATAATCGCCCGATGATGATTAGCGTGGTAATCGGCACCTTAAATCAATGCGATGCACTCTCTCGCGTTTTAAATGGCTTTAAAAGCCAAACACTCTCCCCCCATCTTTTTGAGCTAATCGTGGTCGATTCAGGTTCAACAGATGGAACCCATGACCTATTACGCACGTTTAATCCCGATTTTTCATTTAGATCGGTGATTCAAGAAAATAACGGCAAATCTGGAGCACGAAACCGCGGCGTTTCCGAAGCAACAGGTGATTACATATTTATTACCGATGCCGACATGATCCCCAATCCACACTTACTGAGTACCCATTTAGCCGCCCATAACGCCACGACAATTCCTACCTGCTTTGAGGGCGTCACCTTAAATATGTCCGAGTTACATTGGCCCCCAGTCGACACCAAACTATCACCCTATATTCATCGCAATTTTAAAGACCGATCAAAATTGGGATGGTACTACTTTTTGACGGGCAATCTATCCATTCCAAAACATTTATTTGAGGCTTATGGTGGGTTCGATATGGACTTCCAAGGCTATGGCTGGGAAGACCTTGAATTAGGCTACCGGTTAACCCAAGGTGGACATCCACTAGTGTATTTAAAAGACGCGATTAATTTTCATTATCATGTGGTGTCGGAAATCGAGGAAATTCACCGAAACGTAAAAAAAGGTGAATCCGCACGAATCATGCTCAAAAAACATCCTGAATTAAAAACATTTCTAGGAATAAACCCGTTGTCGCAGCTTATTTTTCGGTTAACATCGGCCGAGGGTAAGTGGCTTAAACAAATGGACTCGTGGCGGCAATCCAGAACTCCCGCCAAGCACCAATTCGCCGTGTGGTTTTTAAAGGAATACTACTACTTAAGCGGACTCATCGGATCGTCGACATAACCACCCCGCACCTCGGACGAGCCCTTTAAGAATAGCCCCACATCCCGGTATAATCCGACGATGATATCCCCTCGTCAGGTATTAATTGGCGGCGCCATCGCCTACTTTTCCATCCATGGACTGTTATTTATCTGGCTATTGCGGCATTTAAACACCGTCGCTAACCGCATAAAATCTCAATCCAATCACCCAGCAATCAAAGGAGTCCCTAGTGAGCACGCCATCGACAATACTCATTGAAGATTATAAAGAGCTCCCCTACTTAATACCGGAAACGAAACTGACGGTCTATCTTCATCCGAGTCAGACTCGGGTGATTAATTGCATGACAATCGAACCATCCCCCCATTGGGACAATCAGCCACTGAGGTTAAATGGAGAACAAATCACATTCGGTTCAATTAGCTGTGACGTGGACTCGATTGAATGGAAGTTAGTGAACGACGAATTAATCATCTCACCGTTTTCAAATCGCCGAACGATCACGGTAGAAACCATTATCTCCCCGATTACCAATACTGAATTAGACGGCCTGTATTTCGTAAAAAATACTTACTGCACGCAAAATGAGCCCGAAGGATTTCGGAAAATCACCTATTTCTACGATCGTCCTGATAATATGAGCCGATTTACCACTACCGTCATTGCAGATAAAGTTCAATTCCCATATCTGCTGTCAAACGGAAATCCCGTTGCATCAACTGAATTGGACAATAATCGTCATTCGGTAACTTGGGTGGATCCATTCCCCAAGCCGTCGTATTTATTTGCGTTAGTGGCCGGAAATTTTGATGTCATCGAGGATCAATTTACGACGATGTCGGGGCGAAACATTCTACTCCAGATTTACTCCGATCGTGGGGTTGGCGACCGATGTCATTATGCAATGGAGTCTTTAAAGCGTGCCATGGCTTGGGATGAACAGCAGTACGGACGGGAATATGATCTGGATCGATTTATGATTGTGGCCATCGATTCCTTTAACATGGGCGCTATGGAAAACAAAGGCCTCAATATATTTAACTCAGCCTATATTTTAGCCGATCCCAAAACGGCCACAGATGCCGACTACATGAATATCGAGGGCGTTGTTGCCCATGAATATTTCCATAACTGGACGGGCAATCGAATTACATGTCGAAACTGGTTCCAGTTAACCCTCAAAGAAGGACTCACCGTCTATCGAGATCAAGAATTTTCCTCCGACATGAATTCACGAGGGATAAAACGAATTGCGGATGTCCGCACATTAAAAGAGGCTCAATTCACCGAAGACGCCGGGCCTATGGCCCATCCTATCCAGCCCAAGTCGTACATCGAAATCAACAATTTCTACACATCTACCGTATACAATAAAGGCGCAGAAATCATCCGCATGATGGCATTAATCGCCGGAACTACCGGTTACCGTCGGGGAACCGATATTTATTTTGATCGGTACGACGGCCAAGCTGTCACCACTGAGGATTTTGTGACCTCAATTGAAGAAGGCGCATCGATAGATCTCACACAATTTCGACGATGGTACCACCAAGCGGGGACACCCCACGTGACCGTAACCCCAATATACGAGGGGCCGAGACTTCGGGGGCTGACATTCGACCAGACCTGTCGTGACACCCCAGAAACCACTAAAAAATTACCATTCGTCATTCCAATATCGTTGCAGTTTTACACCCCATCGGGAGCCGCATGCGTAGTCACCATTGATTCCGGAGAACCCAGTACACAACCCATCGTCATCCTGACCACCACCACCCAAAGCATCTCGATTAGTACAGAATCAGAGATTTTTTCTACTTCAATTTTCCAAAATTTAAGCGCTCCCGTCACCTATGACTACCCGTATTCAACCGAACAGCTCGCTCATCTACTTAGTTACGATTGCGACCCGGTCAACCGATTCGATTCATCTCAAAAATTATATGAATCACTACTCATTAGCGATGGAGACATGACGGTCAGCCCGTCGCTTGACAACGCGATTGCCCGATTAATAGCGGATCCATCGATTGACCCAGCGTTAGCGGCGGCTTGTTTGCAATTCCCCACACTCAACCGATTGCTCGAGCTGACCCCGACATTTGATATCGAACGACTCACCGACAATCGTCGCAAACTGTTCCAGTGGGTGGCTCAAAAATTTCACACGTTGATCCACGACCGTTACCTGTTGTTACACCCCGTCGACGATTACAAACCGACCGCGGAACAAATCGGCAACAGACGCCTTAGGAATACCCTGCTCAGTCTTTTATCTGAATTATCGCCTGACACCGCCTGGATACAGTTTCAAACAGCATCAAATATGACCGATCAACTTGCCGCTTTATCCGCACTCCTAAATACCCCGGCCGAATCCGACAAATCTCTTGAAGCTGTTGAGCGCTATTTCGCTCAATGGCAGCACGAGCCTTTAGTGGTGAATAAGTGGTTTACCGTTCAGGCCAGCTCGAGTCATGGATCGACACCTGCCCGAGTAGAAGTGTTACGGAATCATCCCAAATTCGATCGACTTATCCCCAATCAATTTCGAGCATTAGTCGGTAGCTTTGCCCAAAATTTACCCCATTTTCACTGCCCGTCAGGGCGAGGTTATCAGTGGGTGGGTCAACAGATTCGAGACCTTGATCCACACAATCCACAAATTGCCGCACGGGTTGCCCTTGCATTCCAGCGAGCCGCTCGATGCGACTACTCCCGTCAAACGAAAATTGATGCCGTCCTTACTGAAATTTTAGACACGCCGGGAATATCAAAAAATCTTTTTGAAGTTGTCAGCAAGATTAAAGGTAGTTACAATCTAAGCCAGTAAAGTAACGGAGAGCAACCAAACACTACTCCGCTAAAATGTCGTATTGGTGGTGGGGATCCACCCAAACCAACGGGAATCCATCGATAATGATACATTCAGCAAATCTGCCCGAATGGTCCACCTTTTAATATTTATCTAACACCTAAAGGAATAAATGACTTATGAAAAACCAGGTCACAGAAAGTTTGCATCGCGAACGTTGGCATATCGTTGAGGTTGATCAACAACAAATTCAGGAATACGCCGAAAAATTTAAAATCGACCCACTTTTGGCCCGACTGTTATTGGTCCGAAATATCGGAGACGGTTTAGATGACGAAATATTAAACTTTATCACCCCGCCCGAGGCACTGATCACCGACTATGCCGACTTGACGTCCAAATCCGATCTAACCGCAGCCACCAACCGTATTGTTGAAGCATTAAAAAATGGCGAGCGAATTATGGTGAATGGCGACCCTGACGCTGACGGAATCTCCGGAGGCACAATCCTAGTCGCGTCCATTCGGGAATTGGGTGGAGAAGCCTTTTACGACTTCCCGACCCGAGCAAAAGAAGGTCACGGATTACAGCCTCGAATTATTGATGAAGCCAAAAAACTAGGATGCAAACTCATCATTACATCCGATTGCGGTTCAAAAGACGTTGAAGCCACCGATTACGCAAACTCGATGGATCTTGACGTCATCATTTGCGATCACCACGTTTTAGGTAGAAATCTCCCAAAATCGTTAGCGTTGGTTAACCCACACAAATTTGAAGGTCCTAGTTTCTTCAAAGGGCTTTCCGGAGCGGGTGTCGCGTTCAAATTAGTTTTAGCCGTATTCGACCAAATGGGAGAAACGCCGTCCCCGGAGTTTCTTGACTACCTACTGGCACTCGTTGCGCTGGGAACAATTTCAGACAGAATGTCATTCCTAAATCCAATGAATCGAATCTTGGTCAGCCGCGGGGTCGATGCGTTGAATCGAAGTCAAATGGAAGGGCTTCGTGCACTCAAAGAAGTGAGTCGTAGCAACTACAAAGAATTGAAGTCTCGTGAGATAGGCCGAACCATAGTTCCTCGGCTCAACGCTCCAGGCCGGATTGGTGACCGTGATGAAGGCATTCCGGATTCGCGAATCGTTCTCGACCTATTACTGATCGGAACGGGCCAAAAAAATGCGAAAATGGCAATGAAAATATTAGAAAAATTCACTTCCGTATTCGACATGGAGAAAAAAGCTCGAACTCAATCCACGGGAGATGCCATTGGTGAAGCCGCTGTGGTCGATGAAGTGAATGAAAAACGGAAATTTATTACCAGTAAAATTGAAGACGAAATCGATGAATTGATCGAAAATCAAGTTGACCCTCAAACTGATCGGATTATCATCGTCCAGGGAAAGAACTGGAATCCCGGCGTCATTGGCATTGACACCGATCGGCTCAAAGATCGCTTTTTACGCCCAGCAATGATTTTAACCGAGTACGATGGGAGCGATTACATTCGAGGGTCTGTTAGAAGTATTCCCACGATTAACATGTACCACATCATTGACTCCGTCGGCGACGAATTCGAAACAAAATTCGGGAAACCATTATTCCAAACTGAGGTATCGACTCAATTTGGCAAGCGAATCATCAATGCATTCGGTGGTCACGCCCAAGCCTGTGGGTTCACACTCCACCGGTCGAACGTTCCATTCTTTCTTGAGGCAGTCCGAACCGAGATGGCAAAATTAACGATGGAGCAATTCGAATATTCGTATGAAATTCTAGATACGATTCGATTTGGGCAAATTAACTTTGAAATCGTTAAAAAATTAGACTTGTTGGTGCCGTATGGGCAGGCGTTCGATTATCCAATTTTTTACTTGAAAGGCTGCTCATTGAGCCGTGGCCGTGCGTTTGGAAATAAATACCAAGAAGCGCGAACCCCTCACGTCGAATTTACTGTATCCGAAGGTCCTCAACGGAAAAACCAACCCAACCAACGCCGACTCGATTCGGTAGGCTTCGGATTGTGGGAAAAATATTCCCAATTAGTGAATACCAATCCTTACGGTACTTTTGATATTATTTTCTTCATCGAAGTGGTAAAAAAGGGTCGTGGACGCTATGCAAAGGATATTCTTCGCCTCAACGTTCTCGATATTCGCCGATCGGAAGATACTCAAGGAATAGGGTCACGAAAACGCAAACGTCGGAAAAAGAAAAAGAAACCGCAAAGCACCACGCCTCAGCAAACCAACTCAACGGTTGCACAAAACACCGCCAAATCGGAATCATAGGGCCATATTCCTTAGTCACCGGGATGGTTTTTACAGAAAACATATCCCGGGGACATACGAATGGCCACAACGTATACTAAATCCGCTATTATGGTTTTGTAGCCTTCAGTGCAGAAGGAAAGTGCCCCCCTCTATCCAGGATCGCTGAACTTCCCCAATGACCAGGGACAGTCACAAACGCATCGCTAAAATCGTACGATTAAAATCTCGAGCAATGACAAAAGGCTATGCCACTGGAATAAAACACCGGACGCGGTGCACTACTACGTTGAGAAACTAGCAAAAGGAATCCGACCGGCGCCTGCAACCTTCCAGCGATCCAGGTCCTGCGTCAAGAAGCCCTAGTGCCGATCGATAACAGTTACGGATTCAATCTCACTTCCAATAACCCATGAAATTACCATTCGGTACAGTCTGGGCAACTGCACCACAAATACCAAGCCATGTTTACTCGATAATTATCAGGATTAACGCAAATACCTCATGGCAAAGGTAAGTGCAGTTAATAGCCACGCCAAAATTGTAATTGACCGCCGCATCAAGTCATTTCGAACTGATCTAAAGTGACGACTACCGAACAATCCTCCCAAAATTGTTCCGGATGCCAGTGGGGCCAAAAATTTCATATCCACTACTCCGGCGTGAATGAACAGTATACCGGCGATTGAATTGGCGCTGACAGACGCAATCGTCCGCAACGCATTCATTGTGTGGATATCAGTCATTCCATAGAGCGTTAAACCAGCTAACATCATAATTCCCATTCCCGCACCGAAAAAACCACCATAAATAAAATTACCAAACAAAAACAACAGAACCGCAATTTTCAAACCGGCCACTCGTCTCGGATGTCGACCTGAGACCATCGTCAAATTCTGTAACCAGGGGCTAATCGTAAACATAATGGTTGCGAATAGCATTAAAAACGGAGCCAATCGTGCAAACGAATGGTTATCGATCCATAACAGCAAATATCCGCCGATAATTCCTCCTAGCGCACTAAAAACTGCCACCCAAACCGCCGCGGGCTTCGAGTGCGACAGCGCCTGTCGATAGGTCCATGCAGCGGCCATTGTCCCCGGTAATACCGCCATCGATGTCGTTGCACTCGCCGACACAGATGACACCCCACAAAAAATCAGCATAGGGAATAAAACGAACATACCACCACCCGCCGCGGCATTAATTAAGCCACCAACAATTCCGGCTAAAAATACCAAAAGATACGTGACGAAACCGAGGCCAAACAATAATTCCACTACCGTTGAGCCGACAAATGTGCGGAATAAGTCGTTGAAAATATATGCCTCCCAGAATTGTTTTTATCCGCCACAAAAAATAAGTAGTTGGTTGATTCGGGTGCAATGGCCGCCTTAAACGAACTCAAACCGGGGGCCGAAATCGGGGTCGGCGGAAGCCCTCGCCTTCGATACGTATTATATGGCGAATCGACGCGCAAATCACGGTAGAAGACTGTCTTTTTCCAATCCAGTCCAAGCGAATATATCACCGTCGGATCGGATGCCAGTGGCATATTTTTTTTTAACCGATTATAGAACACGCCTGAAATCGTCGACATTTCGTTCGGCATTACCGACTCCTTTTCGACCATGGACGCCAAAATCAACGTATCATAGAAATTAAGCGTCGCGTTTGAGCTAGACGCATTCCAGACAGGCAAAATCTGACGGGAAAATGCCGACAACATTGCCTTAACAACAACACGTTTTGAGGCCGAAGGGGGAAATAAATAGGTATCTGGATACAATACTCCCTCAAGATTTCGCGTCGGGATCATCATCATCCAGGGAAACTGCGCTAATAGGTCCAGCTTAGCGTCGTATTGCACATACCTCAAAAAGTCATCTGCATTAACGAGTTGGTGGTCCTCCAAGGTACCCGCTATTTGGCGTAAGGAATACCCTTCGGGAATTGTCACGCGCACTAAACGGCTATACGGCGTATGCTCCGTTAAAATCCGAGTAATAAATTGGACTGAAAAGTGTGGGCTAAGATTATAATATCCTGCCCACAAATGCGCGTCCTTCCGGGAAATCTTGGTCCAAATGACGAACGCGGCTTGACTACGGATAATTCCATTTTTAACCAACAGGTCCCCAATGTCATTCGCCTTGTATCCATTTGGAATATACAACACTTTGAATTTCACAATCGTTGATCGCGGTCGGAGCAAATATGCGGTACACCCCATTACCCCTCCCAAACTTACGATTGTGACCGCAGCTATTACGACATGTAGACCCCATTTTTTGAAAAATGGCTGGTTTTTGTGATTCATAATTATTCACACAATATACATTGGAACCCAAGCTGTCGCAAAATGCCTAAAAAATGGTAAGCTTTAGACCTAAATGAATGAAGATCGAGGAGGCCCATCACCGATGGCACAACAACGACTACCAGAGTGGTTCCGTCACTCAGGCGGAAAACTAAAAGCTACCCGACAACTTTCTCAACTCCTGCAAGCCGAGGTCCCGAACAGTATTTGTCAGGAAGCGAGGTGCCCCAACCGTTCAGAATGTTTTTCAAAAGGCGTTCTTACCTTCATGATTCTAGGAACGGTATGTACTCGAAACTGTGGATTTTGCAGCGTCGCTCACGGCAAGCCAAAACCTCCTGAAATTGAAGAAATCGACAAAATAAACCAATCGATACAAACGTTAAATTTGCGGTTCGTCGTCTTGACATCCCCCAACCGAGATGATCTTAAAGATGGCGGAGCGGCGCACTACGCCAAGACTATTTTAGCTATTCGAGAGCAGCACCCCTCGGTAAAAGTGGAAATTTTAATACCGGATTTCAAAGGAAACGTGGAGGACCTTAACACCGTCATTGCCGCAACACCAGATGTACTCAATCATAACCTGGAAACCGTTCCATCGTTATATCGCACGGTACGAAAAGGCTCCCTATATGATCGCTCGCTCGCCGTACTTCGGCACGCCAAACAATACAGTCCATCCCTACTCACAAAAACAGGGCTTATGGTCGGGCTAGGCGAAACCAAAGATGAACTCAGAAAAACTTTTGCGGATATCAAGGCCCAGGGAGTCGACATTCTCACGCTCGGTCAGTACTTAAAACCCGATAAAAAAAGCTTAGATATTCATCGCTATTATCATCCGGATGAATTTGAAGAGCTAAAGCAGTATGCGGAGTCAGAAGGAATTCGATATGTATTTGCCGGCCCAAGTGTTCGAAGCTCCTACCTCGCGGAACACGTGTTCGATGATTTGAGCGACGGTCTCGAATCACTTCGGGAAACGCCATGTACCATTCATTAACATTTTGGCTAGGGCAACATTCCGTGTTACTCGTGGCACTGTCCTTTCTCAGTGGGAGCATCCCCTTTTCGCTCATCATTACTCGGCCGAAGGGGATAAATTTACGAGAATTTGGATCGGGGAATATTGGAGCCACGAATGTATACCGAGCATTAGGATTAAAATATGCCGTTTTAGTGTTCATGCTCGATGCACTCAAAGGAATACTTCCCACTGTCGTTGCAATGTCCAACCCATCCCCGTCAATCCATGTTATTGTGGCCGCTGCTGCAATCGCAGGTCATTCATTGTCCCCGTTTGCAGGTTTTAAAGGTGGTAAAGGGGCCGCTACCGGTATTGGAGTACTGTCCGTACTTGCCTTCGACGTCTTTATTATTAACTTTCTGGTAGCCAGTGGATTAATTCTCACAACGAGATACGTCGCCCCAACATCAATTTTTTGCTGTGTCATTACCCCCTTACTACTGTACTTTTTTCACTACCCTATTGAATACGTTACACTAACGACCCTCATTGGATTATTTATAATTTATCGCCACAAAGCGAATATAAAGCGACTCATCAACGGAACCGAAAATAGACTATAATGGGATCCATTGGTGTAATTGGGTGTGGAGCATGGGCAACAACCATCGCTAAGGTTCTGGCAGAGAATAACCAGATCACCAGGATATGGTGTCATCGGAGAGACTACGTCACCGCTATCAATAAGGGCCATATGAACTCGTTGGCCCTACCCAACATCCTACTCCCTCCAGCCCTAGTGGCAACCAGTGACCCGGCTGAAATTGCAGAATGTGCCGACTGGATCGTGTGTATCCCATCCAAGTTCTTTTCAAGCCTCAACCAGTTCATCCCTCATTCAAGCAACAAAAAAATATTGAGCTTGGTCAAAGGAATTCCCTCCGACTCGTTCACGCCGGCGTCTGAAACGATCGAGTCCCTATTCAATACACCTAAAATCGCCGTACTATCCGGGCCAAATTTAGCGGCAGAATTATCCCAAAAAAAACCAGCCGCTTCGGTAGTCGCATCCTCAGATTCTAATCTGGCCGATCACTTTCAAAGTCTATTAAGTAATGACTATTTTCGGATATATACCAGTACTGATCGTCGAGGGGTAGAACTCGGTGGGATACTCAAAAACATCTACGCAATCGGGGCTGGAATCGTCGACGGATTGGCACTAGGCGCTAATGCCAAATCTGCACTGCTGTCGCGATCGGTCAACGAAATGAGCCGAATCTTAGGACTTTTTGGCGCCAACAGTTCCACCTGTTATGGATTATCAGGAATAGGGGATTTAGTCGCTACCAGTTATTCGAATACCAGCCGAAATTGGCAATTTGGATTTGGACTTACTCAGTCACATCAGCCCACGATAAATGGAATCGTGGAAGGGGAGCGTACACTCAAATGCCTAATCCACTCCATACCGATGCCTTCGGTAACGGCCCCTATCGCCGAATCACTCCACACAATTATTAGCGGAAATGTCGACATTAAAACTGCGATTGACCACTTATTCGCCCGCCGTCTGACAGCTGAATAATGATCGCAAATTTAAAGCATAGACAAAAATACAAAATTACCCGCCTGATAGCCGACTGTATAACAGCACCCATCACCGTCATCCTGGCATACTGTTTAAAATTTAAATTAGGCTGGTTTTTTCAAAATATTTTATCTCTTAATTTAGGGCGAATATATGAGCAGGCTCAGATAGAACCCTACCTTAGTGAACTCGGGGTCATCACATTTATTTGGATAACAACATTCTATTTTGTGGGAATGTACAAAAATTTCGTGGGCATCATGCCTGAAGTGGATGAATGGATTTGTATTATCAAAGGCGTCACTTTAGCAACGCTTGAACTGATGGCCTTCTCGTTTGTCTACAAGTCATTTCCTGGATCTCGATTCGTTATTGCCTATATGTGGCTCCTGGGTATTCTTATTCTATTGCCGATTCGCACCGCGATCGCATTCGCCGAGACACGTCGTTTAAACCGATCAAAAACGAACCGTTCAGCAGTGGTGATTGGCAACACCCCAGCGGCACAAGACATCGTCGAAAAAATCGTCCTATATCCCACTTATGGAATTAAATATATCGGATCGATCAATGATGGTGCATCGACCGATAGCAGCTACGCTATTCGAAACCATCTGCAATGGATTGGATCCATAGACACCATCATCGACATCCTCGAAACCGTTCGCCCAAATATTGTATTTTTTGCAAGCCAATCGGCCGTTGATTCCATAAAGGCCTGGTGTGTTGCCACTAATACCGAGCTATCCATCGTTGTAAATACAGGGAATATTTTAACTTCGACCGCAAAAATAATTGATTTTGATGGCATACCCATGGTCCACCATTACACCTACACGCCCAATTCTCGCGCCTTATTGATAAAATCACTCATTGATAAAACCATATCGTTGGCGGCACTTGTACTTTTGGCGCCAGTGTTTGGAATTATTGCAATTGTCATTAAATATGTTTCCCCGGACGGGCCTATTTTTTATAGCCAAGATCGGCTAACTGAAGGCGGCAAGGTATTTAAGATGATTAAATTCAGAACAATGATACCTAATGCCGAGGCGTCCTCGGGCCCAGTGATGGTCAATACAACGTCAGAAACACGATACATTAAATATGGAAATTTTCTGAGAAAAACATCACTCGATGAACTCCCTCAGCTCGTTAATATTCTCAAGGGAGACATGAGCCTTGTCGGCCCCCGTCCAGAACGACCGCATTTCTACCACCAATTCGAACAGGCGATACCCCACTTCCGTCTCCGACTATTAATGAAAGGGGGGCTAACAGGTTGGGCACAAATTAACGGGCGATCAGCGTTAACATCGCGCCCCGAATTCAAAATCAAATACGACCTGTATTATATTAACAATTGGAGTATTTTATTCGATATAAAAATAATTTTAAAAACATTTTGGCTTGTATTAGGGCGGGTTGAAGCGTATTGAAAATAGGAGTTTTTGGTGGTCGATTCGATCCAATACATATCGGGCATTTGTCGATTATTCGCCGACTGATCGACACCCAGCAAGTTGACTTAATTCATGTTGTTCCCGCGGCCGATCCTCCGCATAAACCGGTAGACACCACTTTAGCCCATCGCGTTTCAATGATCGAGGCCGCCATTAGTACGCTATGTCCCGAGCAGCGTTCCAAAATAAAAATAGATTTGCGCGAATCATACCGGACCGGGGCATCATGGACCTACCAAACACTCATCGAGATTTCCAATGAATACCCCCTCGATTCATTGTGGCTAATTATCGGAACAGATACTGCAAAACAACTTCATACATGGAAACGTCTAGATTTAATTTTTTCGCACTCTAACTTATTGATTATTGAACGCCCAGGGCACCAGATAGTCGAAACGGCACGCTATTTAACCACCCAATTTCGGAATCTACCTGAAATCATATATGACGATTCCCCTCCTATCGAATGCGACTCAACCTCAATTCGAAATCAGACCAGAGCGCCCTTAGGTAGTATTCGTAGCATCATTGATGAACACAATTTGTATTCCGCATCGAAACGAATCATTTTAGGAATAACAGGCCGAGTAGGTTCAGGTAAAACAACCGCAGCCAATTACTTATCAACTACATTTCAGATTCCAATCATCGACTTGGACAGCATCGGACATATTCTACTAGAAACCGACGCGCCCAAATCTGAGCTCATTTCTCATTTTGGACGGAGAATTCTAGAAAACAGTCACATCTCCAGGCAAAAACTTGGCCAAATTGTATTTTCTGACACCGAACAGCTCGCCGCCCTTAACTCAATCATCCATCCCTACATACGCCACGAGACAGTAAAATCCCTTCAGAACTCGTCCGGAAATGTTGTTATCGTTGGAGCTTTATTCACTGAAATTGGAATCGACCCGCTATGCACCTCAATATGGGTAATCGATGCAGAAGACTCATTAATTGAGTCAAAAATCGGCAAAAAATTTACAATCAGTCGATCACAGCGGAGTCGTGAGGAGTATCGACAACATGGTAGTGTTATTCCTAATTCATTCAGTTCAGAATTTACAGAAACACTGAATCGAGAATACCTGAACTTGTTAAATCAATCGATTAAAGGGGATTCATAACGGTAGTGGCCTTTACACAAAGGATCCTTACCGCGAATGGTTCAGGGGGTGTACTAGTCAAGCCAATTAAACGGAGCCCCCCAAATAATGGGAGGCACGGCTCAATTCGATCGATGCTAGGAGTCGTCTAAAAGATCAGAATGGACCCTGCGACAACCGTCGTCCACATATCTTTTTTTCCAATTGCAGACTGAGTAATTGTTGTAACATCAACGATTTCATCCTGCATACTCCAATAATTCTTGCGCTCGTCAAAATGCAAGCCTGACTCTACTGGAATACCCAAAGTGGTCGCCAGCATTTCAGCCGCCATATCTTCAGCATAATCCCCGGCTTCCTGCTCTGTTTCGCCATATGAGTGATGCTCTGACAAATATCCATGTTGGGATGAATCGCGTGGCAACGCTACCCCGACAGACGCAGCAATTAGCCGATTTTGTTCCCGGACGGCCTGATCAGAAAGTACACAGAAAACAACCTGCCCAAACCGCAATTTTTTAATCCCATCTGCTTTAGGAATTATTTTGCAATGGGGAGGGAAAATGCTCGATACCCGAACTAAATTATACTCCGCAATCCCAGCATCCCTCAGTGCTAACTCGAACGAAACCAATTTCTCCTTGTGAACTCCAACTCC
>RHAI01000090.1 GCA_010028705.1 bacterium | reverse complement strand
TTGGCCAGACTCAAATTCAGCCACAGTAACGTTTTTCATTAAGCCTTTATCAAGGCTCTGTACGTTTAATATACGTTGGGGAACACCATCTTTATACTCAGTAAAATTAATATTTTGCTGAATAGTTGGCTTGTTCCTTTCGGAATAAGTTTGCATCAAATTTTCACCTGAATGAGACGCTCTGGGGACAACTACCTCGTTGAATAAAATAGTAATACAACTGATTGCTAAACCAGAAATAATGATGGGGGTAACCAATCGACTAAAGCTCACACCTCCCGCTCGAAATGCTAGAATCTCACCGTCAGACGACAATCTCCCGAAAGCCAGAATCGTGGACAACAATGTCGACATCGGAAACGAAAGTACTACAACGTAAGGAATTTTATAGAAAAATAATTGAATAAACTGTATCAATGGAATTTGGTACCGAATCACATCGCCAACCAACGCAAAAAGAACCGTACTGCCGGCTAAAATGGAAGTAAACGCCGCAATTCCAAATAAAAATGGGCCAATTAATTCTTTGAGTAAATATCGATCAACGAGCTTAATCACAGACTAAAGTTTTCACCCAAATACATCTTTTTTGCAACAGGATCATTGGCTATTTCATTCGCCGTACCGGCTAGTAATAGCTTCCCTTGATGGATAATATACGCTCTATCAGTAATGTTTAATGTCTCTCGAACATTATGATCAGTTATAATAACCCCCAAATTTTTAGCTTTTAGCCGATGAATAATCTGCTGGATGTCGTGTACCGCAATTGGATCGATGCCAGCAAATGGCTCGTCAAGCAATATAAACGACGGATTTGTGGCTAATGCGCGCATAATTTCAACGCGGCGACGTTCTCCACCTGACAACTCAACTCCACGCGATTTACGAATATGCTGTAAACCTAATTCATCTAACAACTCGTCGAGTCGAGATTTATATTTAGATTTAGGAACGGAATTTGTAAGCTCCCACAGCATCGTAATATTTTCTTCAACAGTAAGTTTTTTAAAAATAGAGGACTCCTGAGGCAGATATCCCAAACCATTTCTTGCGCGTTGATACATTGGAATGTCAGAAATATTTTTTTCCCCGAGAAATACTTTCCCCGAGTCAGGTTGAACTAAGCCGATGATCATGTAGAAGGTAGTCGTTTTACCGGCACCATTTGGGCCTAACAATCCAACTACTTCACCCTGATTCATAGTGATGGAAATATCATCCACTACTTTTCGATTGTTAAACGATTTTACTAAATTTACTGTTTTAATCATATCCAGTGAAAGGTAGGCGTCGAAGGTGCTTCAAATCTCGCCATTTGGGTGCCTTGAACGTACTCTTCGACCTTAATCGATCGCGATACCCCCAATGTGTCTAAAGTATCTCTGATTTTTTTTGCAGATTCAACTACTTCAGATAAAACATGATGATTGTCCCCGCCTTCCATTCGCATTAGCAAGGCCTGGGCTCCGATAATAATACTCGTTAATGGGCTTCGAATCTCATGATTTAAGGTCACATACAACTTGGACAAAACGTCTTTTTCTGGGAAATCTCTATTACTCTCCGGAAGGTTCAATTCAGACGTGGGTAAATCGCGAGGAACCGAATTCAGAATTGTATCTGAATTTTCAATATGCACGGCAGCAAGTCTAAAAACCAATTCATCCGGCACGACCGGCGCCACAACGATGTCATTAAAATCCTGTAATATATCTGCGGAGAGTTCATTCATCCGTGTTGAATTGGCGATTAAGACTATGGGCAATGAAAAGCGCTCAATTTTTTTTAACAGTTTTGTTCGATTTAAAATGGGAAGATTCCAATCCAAAAGAATACACGTCGGTTGAACCTGTGAAATCACTTGTTCCACATGTTTATCGGACGGGCACATGGAGAGAGAAAAACCTTTTCGTTGCAGATAGCGTTGTAATTTTTTGTCTAAATGACTTGAAAAATCAAACGCCAATATATGACCTATGTTTCTATAATTATGTCGTTCCAGTCGTATCGTCAATGAAGCCTCGTCAAACGGCTTAAAGAGAAATTCTATATGAGGATGACCCAACAGACTGTTTACTAACGCTGTCTGATCGGCCGCCACCATCACAATAATATTCGGAAAACGTCCCAAGCCGGAGATTTGTCGAACAAACTCAACGGAAACAGAGGCATCGATAATAATAATATCGAAGTGTTGTACACCCAAATATAAAACAGCTTCTCGAACAGAATTTGTATCAAAAACCTTAAACCGTTCTTTGGCTCCCCAATTGACCAATTGCACCACGGATTCGGCCGAATCAACAACTAAAACTGATTTCATAATTAACTTGTTACCATATCTATTCGAGTAATATCTAATGCTTTACCCGTTTGCTTATCGACCCTAATTTTGACGGCATTTAATACTTTTTCAACACTTTTGGCAGGCGTAAACATCGTTGGCAATTGCGTCCTCAGCCGCCGAATACCAGCGTCAATATCCATTCCCAAAATACTACGACGAGAGCCTGTCATTCCTAAGTCCGTAACATAAGCAGTCGCCGAGTCCAAAATCACGGTATCCGCGGTTGGTACGTGAGTATGGGTCCCGACCACAGCGCTTACCTCTCCAGCTAACGACCAACCCATCGCTTGTTTTTCGGATGTTGCTTCAGCATGAAAGTCAAGAAAAATGACACGAGTAGTACTTTGAATGCGCCGGACCTCATCCTCGACTACTGAAAACGGACAATCCGCCGGATTCATAAACACCCGACCGATAGCATTGATCACGGCCACTTTACACCCCACCACGTCAACCAAAATTACCCCACGGCCGGGATGATCACCCGGAAAATTGATGGGACGGAGTAATCGAGGCATGCGATCCATTTGCTCTAAAATTTCACGTTTCGAATAAATATGGTTACCTGACGTACACACATCTACACCCGAACGAACTAATTCATCATAAATTGCAACGGTGACCCCAAACCCACCGGCTACATTTTCAACATTCGCGATTGTAAAATCAATCTCATGTGTATTCTTTAGTTTTGGAAGGAGGTCCCGGACCGTCTGCCGACCCGGACTTCCCACCAAATCGCCGATACAAAGAACGTTTAATATTTCAGACATTAACGGGCGATGCTAGAAGCCCGGGTTTCCCGAATGATTGACACTTTGACCTCCCCAGGGTAATCAAGGTCGGCTTCGATTTTTTTAGCCATATCGAGTGCTAATTTATGCATCGATGGATCATCAACTTCCTCAGGCTTTACGATAACACGAACTTCCCTACCCGCTTGAATGGCGAATGCCCGATCAACACCGTCGAAGGAATTTGCTATACCCTCCAGTTTCTCCAGTCGCTTTATATAGGTTTCTACCGACTCACGACGAGCTCCAGGGCGAACAGCTGAAATCGCATCCGCCATTTTTACCAATATCGCCTCGATTGTATCAGGATCCTCGTCTTCATGGTGAGCCATGATACAATTAATAACCTCATCCGATTCTCCATACTTTTCACATATTTCTTTCCCAAGATCATCATGCGAACCACCGGTCTCAAAATCAATCGCCTTACCGATGTCATGAAGCATTGCGCCCCTCTTGGCCAGAGCGACGTTAACGTTTAATTCTTCCGCCATTACCCCAGCAATATGAGCCGCCTCAAGCGAATGAGCCAAAATATTCTGCCCATACGAAGTCCGATAATGAAGTTTTCCTAACAACTCAATAATTTTAGGATGGAATTGAAGTCCTATTTGATCCGCCGCTCGCTCTCCACGTTCACGAATTACTTCCTGTAACTCCTTGCGTGCCCGATCAACAGCATCTTCAATTTTTGCAGGCTGAATTCGGCCATCGGACGTCAGTTTTTGAAGCGCCATACGCGCTACTTCTCGTCGAATCGGATCAAAGGACGAAAGGATGACAGCACCGGGAGTGTCATCAATAATAACATCGACTCCAGTAATGGATTCAAACGCCCGAATGTTTCGCCCTTCACGGCCGATAATTCTGCCCTTCAACTCATCATCCGGCAATTGTACAACGGACGTAGTAGCGGCCTGAACATGGTCAATTGCAGTCCGTTGAATGGCATCGGTCACAATTTCCTTGGCACGCCGATTTGCGACTTTTCGAGCTTGATCCTCGATTTCTTTTATCATTTTTCCAGCTCGTTGTCGGACTTCCCGTTCCACGTTATTTAAAAGTATTTGTTTAGCTTCTTCAGATGAAAAACCAGCCGCTTGCTCCAATTTTTCAGACAGAGATTCGATTACACTTTCATGCTTTTTCTTTAGCATTTTGACTTTTTCGAGCTCAGTGTTTAGTTGATCCTCTTTTTCACTTAACCGGAGGTCCCGTTGATCTAAATGTTTTTCTTTCTGTAACACACGATTTTCTACTTGAGCAACGGCTTGCCGACGGGATTTAATTTCGTC
>RHAI01000089.1 GCA_010028705.1 bacterium | reverse complement strand
ACAAATTATTCGTAACCGGTGATGCATCCTTAAACAATAAATTATATGTTGATAAAGCAGCCACATTACATTCTACATTGGCAGTTGATGGTGTAACAACATTAAATGATAAATTAAACGTAACCGGTGATGCGTCATTTAACGCTAAATTAACTGTTGGAGATGCTACCGCATTAAAATCCACCTTGGGTGTTGCAGGTGTAACAACATTGAGTGATAAATTAATCGTACTTGGCGATGCTTCATTGAACGCTAAATTAAATGTTGGAGATGCTGCTACATTAAAATCCACCTTGGCAGTTGATGGTATTGCTTCCATGAATGATAAATTATTCGTAACAGGTGATGCATCCCTAAACAGCAAATTATATGTTAAGGAAGATGCCAAATTTGATAAACATATTGGAGCCACTGACATTAGTGCAGGAATGTTCCAAGCAGGACGTTTATACTTTGAAGATAACTATTCAGGAGTGAATCACGATAATTTAATTACAAGTACTGCAGGTGACATTAATATTCGTGCCGGTCCAGATGCAAATGGTGTCGTACATATTAAATCTAGTTTAATTGTGGATGGCTCATTCACTTTAATGGGAAAAGTCACCCAAGAAGATGTTGTTTTAAAAATTTCCGAACAACTTGATATTTCTGCAAATAGTAATATTAGTGACGCATTTACAGTAGAACAATATGGTACTGCTGATGTAGCAACATTTTACAACAAAGCAGTTAATGGTAGCACCCCAGTGTTTTTAGTTGGTTCTAATTTTGTTAGTGTTAATAAAACAACACATGAAGCAAATTATGAATTAGATGTTGGTGGTAATATCCGCGCTTCTGCTGGTTTATATATCGGTAGTGCTGTATCTTTTAATGATACATTAACCGTTACTGGTGATTACTCATCCACAAATGGCAATATCACATTAACCAACGGTAAGGTTACAACTAAAACATTAGAAGTGACAACTACATCTACATTCGATGGAAAAGCCACTATGGAAGCTGGATTAGATGTAAATAACTCAAATATTAAAATTACAAGTGGAAGTTTAGAAATCGATGGTGGATTTATCAGTCAAATGGTTGGTGAAGTCTGGTAAATATTTCAACTCCAAATTCTAAGATAATATAAAATAATTTAGTCATTATAAATTATTTTATTGTTTTATTGTTTGTAAGAAGCCAATTCTGCACGAATTTCTTTGACTTCTTTTTTCAAATCCTGAATTTCTTTTGTCAAAAGACCAATGAGCCCGGTATAATTCAGGGTTTGATGTTCTTCTGCATCTTTTTCACCAGTAACTAAAAATGGAATCTGTTCTTGGATTTCATGTGCGATAAAACCGATATCTTGCTTACCCAATGATTTATTCATATATGTCACAGGTCTTAATAAATCAACCGAATATGAAGTATCAGATAATGCTATGACATTCGATTTAATACGGTAATCCGAAGTGGCATTATAACTCGTAGCGTTTACTGTACCATTTACGTCCAATGTATATCCTGGTGACGTTGTACCAATGCCTACATTTCCACCTCTGGTGTTTAAACATACAGGTTGATATGCATTATTTCCTGCTACATTAATATAACCAGCACCACTGGTATAATCAACACCTAAAGCCATAGAATATGTACTAGGATTCGTAGAATGAGTAGCAACTTTTGAAGAGGTAAGAAGTATATTGTGATAAGAACCACCGTCTGGCGCATTTGATGCCAATGTAGATGAATTACCCGCGATTTGTAAAAAATTACTAGGAGCGGTTGTACCAATACCAACATAACCGGATGTTGAAATACGCATGCGTTCAGTTGCTGCATTCGCCCCAATACTACCAGATGCTGCTACTGAAAATACTAATGGTCCTGAATAATTAGAATCATCGGTCGTATTTATAATGGCAGATGGACCACCAGTTCTTGTAGTATATGTAGTCATAGCAATACCAGAATTTGCGCCCCCACCGCCAGAAGTAGTTAAATACAAATATGGACCAGCCGAACCGCCAATCATTGTTAGATTCCCATTCAAGGAAACGTCACTCGCCACTGTAAGTTTCCCATTCAATGAAACATCACTCGCTACCGTAAGTTTCCCATTCAATGAAACATCACTCGCTACCGTAAGTTTCCCATTCAATGAAACATCATTTGTAACAAATAACCGATTACTGAAGGAAACATCACTCGCCACATATAATTTATTCATATATACATTTCCATAAGTAGTTGGTGACCTATTCGTAATCGGTATATTATAACTTACATAATTACTCGTTGCAGATCCTGAAATATAAGTTACATTACCAATGTTTGGACTATTCGAAACATTTGCATAATATCTATAATAATTTATATTAGCTGTATGTGGAACAACTACATTACTACTCAAAATTACATTGAATGAATACGACATATCAGAACTATAACTTATCGGTAACGAATAATTCGAAATATTAATCATCCCCATGACATTTTTTAAATACACATTACTATTCACCGCAACATTGCCATAATTAATGGTATAAATATTTCCACTGGTATTTGTACTCGTGAATGTATAATAAGAAGATGGTATACTCGCAATATAATTGTTCGCACCATCATATATAACAATATTTGCAATACTACTATTTATAGAAAGCGTACTTTTGTTTAATTGTATATTACCAGATAAGGGATATGCAGTTGCTTGTAGTAAAGTTGTAGTAGTTCCGTAATTAAAAAAACTTATATTACCGGAAATAGAATTCGTAGTTGTTGTAGGGTTTGAATAGTAAGTAAGGTAAGAAATATTACCATTTGTGCCTAATGTATTTATATTATAACCAGTATAACTATACGCAACATTGACATTCGCAACGAATTTTATAGTAGACGTATTATCACTAGCATCTTTTAATAAAGTAGTAGAAGGAATATTTACATTACCTAAAAATACATTCGCATTATAATTTTGACTGTTATATGTTTGAGAAGCATAATATAAAAACGAACTAACAAAATTGCTACTATAATCTGTATTATTGGTAAATGTTTGGACGATTTGATTATTTGAATTAACCGCATATATATAAGGTATCGTAGTGGTTAGCGTAGTCGTATAATTGTTTAAATTATTCACGATTTTATTCGTATAACTGGCTAATGAATAAGAAGAACCGGTTACCAAGTAATAAACATTCACATCACTACCCAATGAGCTATTCACGGCATATGAAGATGTGGTGCCACCCGTATAATATGTATTTGATGTAAAAGTCAATGCACCCACTGCACCTCCATACGTTACACTACTATTTATATTTCCACTAGTAGTAGGTGTATTTAATGTAATCGTTGGCACAACCGCACTATAATAACTACTATATGTACTCGTCAAATAATATTTTACAGTATAATAATTCGTAGTATTCGTATAATCTGGAACAAAACTAACATTCCCAGTGGTTAAATAAACATTGGATTGTAAGATATTACCAGTAGTAATATTCGCAGCTGAACTCGCAGTAAACGTAAAATTACCATATATATTAGTACTACCAAGAGTTACATTGCCCCATTGGGTTCCATTTTGATATATATTCGCATATATACCAGTAACCGCAACGCTGACATTTGCCGAAGTACTTTTCGCAATATTTGCGAGAGTTGTTGCAATATTATAATAGACATTTGCGGCAATTGGAGTATACACGGATATCGCGTTACCCATATAATAAGCAGGAACTGCTATATTTGCTACAAGTTGTTGTGTAATTACTGCGCTCGCGGATGTAGTAATATTAGTTGCATAATAACTCACTGTATTCGCAGTATTATTCGCTGACAAACTGGATGGAGTATTGTAAACCATTGTTCCAGATAAATTCAAACCGATTGGAATACTCATATTATTCAATGAATAACTGCAATTACCTTTCACTACATCCGATGTTGTTAATAAAGTTAAATTAGAATAAACAGAAGTGGATGAAGGTGAATTTATAATATTGGAATAAGTATTATTAGCATAATATAAATTGGCATTTTGGACTAACATGGAAACGTCATAACCCATTGGTATATTCGCAGAAATAGCTACATTTGCATAACGAGGTATATATATATTTCCAATAATCATAGAATTCGAATTACCTAATGTGTACGTATTACTAGTTGTTGAACTGTTACCTGCAGTAATTGTTACATTGGATGATATTAAATTGGTAGTAGTATCATTTGGGGTGTATATCAACGAGGGATAATTATAAATAGCAGTCAATCCGGGCATAGAGAATCCATTGTACGTGGATTGATAAAAACTACCATTTAAACTAATATCACTATTTCGGATAATTAGATTTCCTCCACTTATATCCACAAATCCCTGGACGTACATTCTTATAAATCTATTTGAAGATGAAGATAAATCTAACCAATTACTCATTATATAAAAAAGAAGATATATATTTATTTGATATACAACCTAAAATGACTAAATAAT
>RHAI01000088.1 GCA_010028705.1 bacterium | reverse complement strand
CATTGCCCAATTATTTTCATCCATGGAATCGCTTCAGGAGTTGAAAAATGGGCTCCAGTCGCGGAGCTTATTTCAGACCACCAAAGCTATGAAATGCGGTATTTAGATTCGACGCGACTGCTCCACAACTACATGGGAGACAAACCCACCGTGTGGGTGTGGAATGTGTCCTATTACACGCCGGATGTGGGGATGGAATCGATGACTGGGGATTTAAACCTATACGCCAAACGACTCGATCGAATAATTCAAACGATCGCCAAATTGACCGGCGAAACCAAAATGATCTTAGTCGCCCACAGTATGGGCGGATTAGTTGCTCGAAAAGCAATGATGTTACATCCCGAAAATAGTCGAAACGTTGTTGCGGTTTTGACTGTGGGGACTCCTCATGCGGGTGTCGACAGTTCAATTCCAATCGTGGGCCAACTGAGCGATCTTGGTACCAATAGTGATTTTATCCAGCAGCTCAACCGTGAGTGGTCGGCTACTACCCAGTCGACACCAATTCGATGGGGAGTGATCGGTGGTGTTGTGACATCCAATTTGTCGCCATCAGTTACTAAAACAACGACAGATCTCGGTGGACCTGGATTTGTTTCCGTTCAATCCGCTATTCCATTTGGTGAGTGGAAAGCGGCCATTTCTAATTTAGGGGGCGCAAGCTTTGGCACGTTTCATTTCGGATTTAGGGCCTTGGTACCGGCACAACACGAGGTATTACTCACTCATCCCATGACGCTTCGCGGGATCATGTGGGCAGTGACAAAACCGAGCAGTCCATCAGCTCAAACGGGGGCCTCACAATGACGATATTTCCCGAAACAATCTTCTTAACGATACTCATGCCACCAATTTTGACGCTGACTATGGCTGATACCCCCCCCCAAAACTGGCGACACCATCGACGTCCAAAAAAAATCAAATGGCGATTGGACACCAATTTTTCCAGACATTATTCGCCAGGGATTCTATGTCAGTTCAGTCTCATTTGCGTTTTACAAGGTTAGACAAAAAAAACATATTTGGGAAATTGTGGCTGGTCAAAATTTCGAACATCAACAGTTTGAGGCAGTCCGAATTTGTGAATCTATTGCCAATAAACACGACTGCATTCTTCCGGTTATTAATTTTATCCCACCGGACGACGATCCCATCTTCCGAAAAAGTAGGCGTATCCAATGTATTGAGCGACCGGAGATACAATGAATTTAAGTTATGTAATTACTTTTTTAATTGATGCTTGATGCTGAACTCGTAGAAGCCGTGGATTTAATGTTTACGGAAGAAAAATAAATGTCTTGTATACTGCCCCGAGTTAAGAACTCCCCAAAGTATAGAGAGTCACCTAGGCCCTAAAGCCCCCAGATTTGGGGGGGGTAGGGCGGCCGGAAACGGCGATAACATGTGGCCTAAGGAGACTAAAATGAAACGACGAGAATGGACGGCAAAGCAGAAATTACAGATCGTGTAAGATGGGCTCAAAAACCAGATCCCGGTCGGTGATTTATGTAACCTCAGTTTTGGATAAAATGAGGCTAAAAAATAAGAGCTAGCTGATTGGGATGGATATCCAAGGACGGTTTTTTTGGCTTTAGCTGGTAGGGAGATAAGGCAGCGACCAGATTTATGAGAAAATTGACTGGCGATTGATGTCTAGAGTGTTCGATTTGGGATATATTTTTAAGCTGATCCATAATAGTCTCGATAATAAAGCGTTTTCGCACAAGGATTCGATCCATGATCGGCATAAACTTGGCTTTCATATTGGAACGGACGGAGGTAATAAGTTGAGTTCCTTGCTCAAAAAGGGCGTTAAAAAGTGGCTGAGAGATATACCCTTTATCCCCAAACAATTTACCTTTCACGTGTCGTGCGAGGTGGGGCACTGGACGTCTGTCGTCAACCTGACCCTGGGTTACTGACCACGATAAAATATCCCCACATTCATTTACAATCAGATGTAATTTGAAGCCAAAAAACCAACCCGTCGTCGTTTTTCCTCTGGTAGCCAATCCATCAAAAACCTTATGACGATTAATGCGTTTGTTATGGCAGACGGTCAATGCGGTTGAGTCAACAAACGATATCCCGCTGACTTCCCCTTTGATAGCATTCAAAAATGCCTCCACTGGAACCAGAATTCGGCCAAGCAATTGAATAAAACGACTGTAACTCACCAGTTCCGGAAACCCCGATCGCATATTTCGGCAAACCTGTCCCAGATAAAATCCCTTAAAATGCCGGTAATGCGACTGGTGAAATAGTATCAAAATTGTGATCATTTCGCTTGAACTCAATCCAGGGCATCGGTCCCCACGTCGGTCGGTTCCAATGAGTCGTGCTCTCATTTTTGGCTCAAATGCCCTATAAAAATCATCTGCCTTGCAAAATAGTTCTTCAACATCGATCATGTACATGGCGCCTCCTTGAAACTGTCTGGGTTAATACCTCCAGTTTATCCGAGGCGCTTCTTGTTTTCCTACTATTTTAGTGCGCTTTTGTACTCAATTTATCCAAAACTGAGGTTAAATAGGTGCCGGTAGCGGCGGCGTAAAATTTTGTAAGGTGATTTATGAAACGAATTAGACAAGTGATGTTATTGGGCGTTTTAGTCGCGAGCACTGGACTTCTGACCGGCTGCGCGTCTCGGCTTCTCAAAGTGGATCCGATGACCTTAAAACCACCAAAGAAGCTATTGATCGTTTGGACTAACGATCAAAAACGAATTGAGTACGTGCGTGAGGGGCAAGGCCTGCTTGAGATGCTGATCAGTGAAGCGACGAAGGCCCCTTGGATCCAAAATATCGAAACGTTTGACCTGAGCCCGGTTGTTGTCGGTGAGTTCGACCGGCTATGGAAACCTGAGCTGTCGGCACGGGCGATTAACTACGAATTTGTTCCAAACTCGGTGACCTTGAACGTATTACAAAATTCCCCCTCGAGTCCAGATAAATTCAAGTTCGATTTACGGCCTCTTGTTGCGACTAAAAATGCAGATTATGTGGTTATTTTACAGATTTTGTCCTTTAAAGTGGTGCATAATCATTATTTTACTGGCCTCTTTAGTATTCCGCGACCCGATGTGGTTTTTAAGTATAAATTGACAGTCGTGAAGGTGGATGGGAATACGATAGTCGGTGAAGGGGAAGGCGAACAACTAACAACCATGGTGGATGGTTGGGATGTTGGGCCTGGCTATACAGGTATTTATCAAACGATGGTTCAGACGTTTTCGAAGGGGATGACTAATATTTACACGAGGGTGCTCGAATAATGAAAAAGCTAATTCCGTTGGTTCTATTAAGTGTCGGGATCGTTTCGTCGACTACCTTTGCGGAGGAGTCGAGCGACTACTGGAAAAAGTATGCCAAGCAGGGGCAGGCCGCTTCAGAGGTATATTCTGCTCATCAACCCGTAAGCCAGGGAATTCAAGTCGGCTACGGTGTCTGGGATTATGGTAGCCATTTGTATATGGGACCCCAGGCGCTGGATCTGTCGTACGTACGGCGGCAGGGCGATATTCAATATGAAGCCGGGGCTCAATTCAGTTTGTCACGGGCGAATATGAGAGATAACCGTACACTTGTAATGACAGGATCAACCACTGGTTATTTTAGAGGAGGCACGTTGTTTGCGTTCCGGAGTGGGGCAAAATGGCAATTTATACCGGAGTGGTTTGTCGGAATTACCGGACGATTCTATTCTCTGAACGACTCGACAAATGACACGGGTGTTTCGGGCCTTTCGATTGGCCTAACCGCTTCAAAAGATTTACCGATCGATGCAAAGACGGTTATCGCGCCATACGCCGAGATTTCGTATGATTCTACCTCGACAGGTCGGATCGGATCTCAATCGGGGAATTTGTCCGGATTGAACGGAACAGGACTCCATTTTGGAGTATCGTTGATCCGCTGGCTATAGGCCCTCCTGGTACGGGGGCGCCTACATAATTTCTGTAAAAGTGATTTCATAGGGTCGAAAATTTAGGCTGAGAACAACCTCCTTCCAGTGGACCAATCATCATTCGATGAGAATAGCAGAGACCAAACGAAGACATGAGTCAAAGTTGGGAAAAATACGAACGACTCTGGACCGACGTTTGATTTCACAATTGAAGCGCTCAATGAGATTCGATATTCTGAGAGTGCGTCTGAGTTTGGGATCAATGGAAAATACTTGGAATCCCTGAGGCAAATTGATCTGGGCCCAATGAGCCAGTTTGGGTTCAGATGTAGGCCAGCGATCGGAAAATCTATTGAGTAGGAACTGAGCAGTGTCGAGATCTGGGGCTTGCAAGATTGATCGAATATCCTGAGCGACGGGTGTTTTGTGGGCGGCTTTAGAAATATGATCTTGAGCATTTCTGGCCAGATGAGTGTGGCAGCGATTCCATGAAGTTCCTGGAAAAACAGATTTTAATTTCAGCCTCGGAAAAGGCGACGTGAACCCCAAGAACCTCGCGTTTTCCATCGGAATGAATGCCAATGGCCCACAAGACGGCACAATCTCGAATTTCATTGGCATAACGGACTTTTTCATATCTGGCATCGAGCATCAAATAGTGACAATGGGATAGTGGGCGGTTGCGCCAAAACTCCAGGTCAGCATCCAGCATTTGTACGATTCTCGAAACCTGAGACGAGGATATCTGACAGTCACATAATTCTTGTAGAATCTTGGTAACTTTTCGGGTCGAAACCCCTTG
>RHAI01000087.1 GCA_010028705.1 bacterium | reverse complement strand
ACATCCCGCACCACGGCCACTGTATCCCCAGATTGGCTCGCCCTATCCTGGTCGGTATTGTTGCTATTAAAAAATCCAGGACGCTGTGGACGTCCAGTCAATTGGGTCAACTCGTCGACCGCCGCTTTAATATCAAGATCAATGCCAAGACTCAGGTCACGATAACCCCGGATCGCCCGAGAAAGTACCGAATTATCTTGTCCTCGACAATCGATGATCCACCGCGAAAGCCCGATCGCCCGTAAGCGATCGATTTCTCGCAACAGACACCGGTCAAAATACAAAAACATTGCCGTTCCATTTGGAGAGTCCCAGAACCGAAGTTTTCGCCCCGGATACTCACTGTCGGAGGCCGATACATGATAAGTATCATGGCCCCCAACCGTACCGTCGATATACCGCCGGTACGAATATTGAATTAAAATGGGCCCCTGAACTTGTATGTCTAATCGATGGGATAAGTCAGAGAGTTTTAATAAGGTGTCGATGGGCACCTCATTCCCGACTGTTAGACGCTGACACCTTTTCAACATCATTCGGATCGATGTTTCGGAGTGACACCCGATTTCCGGATTTAACCAAATCACCGCGTCAGAAACGCGTTCATTGATTAACGAAATCAACCCAATATCTTGAATTCTAAACTCCCGAATTCCCAGGTGTGCGGCGGCATCGATCGCACGGATACAGTCATCAACATCCGAATCATGGACCAACATATCACAATTAAACGCAATTTGACTCGGACTGAACCATTGGCGCGCCTCTTCCACCAGTCGGGACAGGTGGTCCGCCACCGGCAACCGATTGGATACAAACGATCGAACACTGGTCCGCGAATGCTCGATAATGATACCGGCCGCACCCTCTCGACCGGCGATACCGATGTCGTCATTCGAATTGCAAAACGTCCAAATCATAGCGGAACCACGAAAATATCAGTGGACGCAAGTTCAGAATCAGACATCATCCAAAATAACCCGCCCGGTCGAGTTGAATCTACGGGCATGTGTAGACAATCAAACAAATGGGTAATCGTAACGGATTGATCATTTAGCCTCATCACAGCGTCTCCGACACACAATACATCCTTACACTCAATTAACAATCGATTATGATGCATACTTCTACCCGTGGCCACAATTTCGACTGATTTTTGATACCCACCAAAGTCCCGATTTATCGACGACGCATCCGGACGGGTGGAGAGCCCTCCGGCGGAAAACTGACGGTTGGACACGGACTTCAAGCGATCCTCAAAACGGAAGACTTGATCGTTCGTTATTGGCGTCCGGCTGTGTATTGATGCCATGACGGCATCGATTGCATCCCGATAGGTCGACACGGCATTCGCGACATATAACTGACTCTTCATTCGACCTTCAATTTTTAACGAGTCGATACCCGCAAGGACGCATGCTTCAATCTGGCGAATGCCCTGCAAATCCTTGGCATTCATGATATGGCTGGAAACCGGACCCGAATCTGACTCGATCGTATATGTATGTCGACAACTTTGAACACAGCCCCCGCGGTTTGAATCGCGACCGGCGCTGTAATTGGAAATCACGCATTTTCCCGAGTAACTCGCACACATTGACCCATGGATGAAGAGTTCCAACTCAACATTTAATGCCTCTTTAATTTTTTTACAATCATCGATCGACACTTCTCGAGCCATCACCACACGCTCGGCACCAATCGCTATCCATTCGGTGATCGCGCGTATGTTGGTGACACTTGCCTGAGTCGAGACATGAAGGGGAATCGACGTGTAGTCACGAACGGCTTTTGCAACGCCCCAGTCGGATACTAAAAATGCGTGAGGTTGAATCGTCTGTAACACATTTAAATGCGCCACTAGCTCAGTAAGGTCAGCATCATGTGCGAATCCGTTTAGAACGACATAGACTTTTCTGCCAATCGAGTTGGCCATATCAACCGCCACCCGTAATTCATGATCAGTGAAGTTATCCGCGTATTTTCGAAGCCCAAACACTGTCCCACCCACGTAGACCGCATCGGCGCCACAGCGAAAGGCAACCTGCAATTTTTGAAGATTTCCGCCTGGAGCTAACAGCTCGGGCGTCGCGTATTGTGTGGACAAATTCATCGGATACCAGACGGACCTTTTCTTTTGTTGGTCTAATTTACTTAATAAACAGTATCTCGTATTTAAAGTGTATTCACAACCCGGACCGACATGAGTCATAATACACACACGGAAAGGTGTCCGAGTGGTTTAAGGAGCACGCCTGGAACGCGTGTATGGGAGAAATCTCATCGTGGGTTCGAATCCCACCCTTTCCGCCATCATTACACGTTCATCCAATTTTTCTACCCCTGATTTAGTCGCAACCACTCTTGGTAAGTTGTTAATGGAATCTGACTGGCGGAATATTCTTACCCGAAATGTTGTGACATTGGCCACGTTACCGGCCGCCCTAAAGCACCCAGACATGGGGTCTTTAGGGCCTAGGTGACTCTCTAACCTTTGAGGAGCTATTAACTGGGGGTAGTATACACCAATCCCTACATTACAAAACACCGGCTCAGTTCAACTCCGATTTCGTCCAAAAACGAACTGCCAGAAAGTAGGCCAGAACCCAAAATTACTCTCTATCTTTCTCTTGATTTAACTGGGGGCATTACACTCGTATCGCAGCTATCGCCACCTTCGATTTGAATTCCGCACTAAATGCTCGTCCCTTGCCCATTTTTCATCCTCCAGATTTTAGAAATTCTAGCCGCTTCTACGACCTTTTTTCTATCTCTATTTCTGGTCTAGTTTTTGGGGAAAAGCTCAGAGTAGATGTCCTGTTAACAGGACAAACTGAGACTTTAAGAAGCAGCTTCTACCCAATCTTCCCCAAGTGCTTTTACTTGCTGCAAGACTAGCTCAACAGCACTGTCCTGTTGATCTGGCGGGTACTTGTACTTACGCAAAATACGTCTAACCATCAATCGCAAGCTAGCCCTGACGCTTTCACGTTCAGCCCAGTCTACCTTTAAGTTTTGACGCAGTTTTTCGGTTAGTTCATGTGCGATTTTCTTAAGAATCTCGTCATTTAGCTCGCGTACAGCAGATTCATTGTTAGCTAGTGCGTCATAAAACTTCACTTCGTCATCACTCAAGCCAAGCTGTTCGCCACGTCCGCTTGCCTCGCGGAACTTCTTCGCCATTGCAATCAACTCTTCCATTACCTGTGCAGTCTCAATTGCACGGTTTTGGTAACGCTGGATAACGTTCGTCAGCAGGTCGCTGAACTTTTTTTCCTGCACAACGTTGCTACTAAAGCGGCTTTTGATCTCACCTTGCAGCAAGCGTTCTAGCAGTTCAACTGCTAGGTTACGTTCAGGCAGGTTCTTGACTTGTGCCAAAAACTCATCATCAAGCAGTCCAATGTTTGCTTTATCCAAACCCACAGCGTCAAAAATATCAACCACGCTGTCCGAGACTACGGCAGAGCTGATAATTTGCCGTATCGCCAAGTCACGCTGCTCGTCCGTCTTGCGCTGCTTGGTTATGTCGCGTTTTGTCAGCAGGACTTTGATGCCCTGCATAAACGCCACTTCTTCACGGACTTCTTTTGCTTCATCCAATGTGCAGCATAGTGTGAATGCTTTGCTCATAGCCACGGCTGTGTCAGCAAAGCGCTTCTTGCCATCCTTTAAGCCAAGCACGTGGTTAGCTGCACCAGCCAGTGCTTTGTGCCCTGCACTCATAAAATTGCTGTAGTCATAGCCGTGCAGCATCCCACGCAATACGTCCAGCTTTTCAGCCAATACGCTGTAGGCTTCGTGTGCATCAACAGTTGTTCTGCCTCGTCCGTTGCTGTTCGTGTACTCTTTCATCGCGGCTTTAAGCTCGTTACCGATGCCGATGTAGTCCACAACCAAGCCGCCCTGCTTGTCCTTGAACACACGATTAACCCGTGCAATGGCTTGCATCAGGTTGTGCCCCTTCATCGGTTTGTCCACATACAGAGTATGCACACAGGGAGCATCAAAGCCCGTCAGCCACATATCGCGGACGATGACTAGCTTCAACTCGTCGCTTGGGTCTTTAAACCGTTTCTCAAGACGCTTTTTGGTTTTGCCATCGTAAATGTGTGGACGCAGCAAAGCCTTGTCGCTTGCAGAGCCAGTCATCACGATTTTGATTGCACCCTTTTCAGGGTCTTCATCGTGCCAATCAGGACGCAGCTTGACGATTTCGTTATACAAGTGAACGCAAATATCACGGCTCATTGCCACAACCATTGCTTTAC
The DNA here is from genome assembly GCA_010028705.1 of bacterium. Lineage (GTDB taxonomy): Bacteria > Margulisbacteria > Marinamargulisbacteria > SXXA01 > SXXA01 > RHAI01. The sequence continues at coordinate 499 of RHAI01000087.1, read as the reverse complement.
CTGCCATTGCTTTGTTGCGCTCTTCAAAGTGTGCAACCAAGTCAGCTGCCACTTGTGCAACACGAGGCTCAGCACCAACCACACGCTCTAGTGCAGCCCAACGGCTTTTGAGTTTTGCCTGTGCGCTATCTTCTTCATCTTCAGCAAGCTCGTCCACTTCAGCGTCAATCGTGGGCATCTGCTGTTCGTTGAGCTTTAACTTGGCAAGCCGAGATTCGTAGTAGATAGCAACAGTAGCACCATCTTCTTTGGCTTGCTGCATGTCGTAAATGTGAATGTAGTCACCAAACACAGCGCGAGTGTCACGGTCTTCGCTACTAACGGGAGTACCAGTAAACGCCACAAACGTTGCATTTGGCAAAGCATCACGCAGGTGTTGTGCGTAGCCAGCTTGGTAACGCTCTTCCCCAGCTTTGCCTTTTAGCTTGGCATCAAAGCCGTATTGGGTGCGGTGTGCTTCGTCCGCGATAACCACAATGTTGCTACGGTCGGACAGGAC
>RHAI01000086.1 GCA_010028705.1 bacterium | reverse complement strand
TTACCGAGAATCAGTTTTCGGGCGAGAATCCTCATGCCACCTTGACGCCTCGGATGAGTAAAATGGTCATTTCATCCCATCCCCGCGATGGCTATGAATTGGCGACTAAGTATCATCTTCCTCAGGTCCTCAAAGATTTTATTTTAGAGCATCATGGAACGACGATGGTGTCTTTTTTTTATTCTCAAGCGCTACAATCCGAGGGTCCGCATGATCCGGATGCCATCAAAGATGATTTTCGATATCCGGGACCCAAACCTCATTTTAAAGAATCGGGTATCGTCATGTTAGCCGACAGTGTCGAGGCGGCAGTTCGATCGATGGAGAAGCCGACTCCCACCAAAATTGAGAATATGGTTGATAAAATTTTTCGGGATAAAATGGACGATGATCAGCTCGTCGACTGTCCCTTGTCGCTGAAGGAGATTGAATTAATACGCGAGACATTTTTGCGTGTGTTTAAGGGTATTTATCACAGTCGAATCGATTATCACGAGGAATTGGACTCGATTATAAATCACGGGAAGCCCAAAAAAAGTCATGACTAACATGATGTCGATCGTCGTTAACAACGAGTCGGATATTTCTGTAAATTTCGATGTCGAGCGTTTTTTGGCGACGGTTATTCGGGATCAAGGCATTGAGGTCGGCATATTTGAGGTGAGTTTCGTGACGCCCGATACGATCGTTTCCATTAATCAGGCGCATCTTGGGCGCGATTATGTTACTGACAGTATCACCTATAATTTAGGAGCCGAGGGCGATCCCATCGAATCGGATATTTATATTTGTCTTGATCAGGTTCAGGATAATGCCGAAGCATTGGGAAATCCTTTTGAGTTTGAACTGAAAATTGTAATGATTCACTGCATCTTACATTGCCTGGGGTACGAGGATTACACGCCGGAGTCACGCGCTCAAATGGACCGTCTCCAACTTGAAATTATTCATCGTATCGAGGAGGAAAACCGTTGGAATTGATATTGTCAGGTATTGCCTTTGTCGGTTTGTTAATCTTTTTTTCGATTACCTCCATCGCTGATATTTTGTTTGTGACTCACGGTCGTCAGGTCTTGTTTAGTGGACATGCCTCGGGGGATTCGGTGGATTTCGTAAAGGAAAATCCCATTAAAACTGGGTTTGCGACCCAGTTGATCCGGTTGTTTTGCGGGGTTGGCGCGGCGGTAACTGGGGCGTACTGGTGGGTCATTTGGACCAACACAATTCCAGCTGACATTTCCACACTGGATGCCGTGGCCAGTGTCTCGATGGTCATGGGATTGATTTGGTTATTTGCGGATGTTATCCCAAAAGTAATTGCGACTAAATATTCAGACTCCTTAATACCCCACATCGCACGGTTGATGCATGGGTTGGCGATCACAACTTCACCGTTATTTTGGCTAAGCAATATGGCGATTGCGACCCTGAGTCGTTGGGTGGGGGGAGCGCCATTTTTGACTCAGCCGTGGGTGACCGAGGATGAAATTATTAGTTTGGTGGACCATGCCCAACAGGAGGGTCGTTTAGAATCGTCGGAAAAAGAGATGATCCAAAGCATATTTCAGTTTTCTGAAACCGTAGTGAGGGAAATTATGACGCCTCGGATCGATGCGTATACCGCTGAAATTACGCGTACAGTGGACGAAATTATTGGGATTATTCGCGAGAGTGGGCATTCGCGAATTCCGATATTTTCGGGCACGCCGGATTCAATTGTGGGGTTTGCGTACGCGAAAGATTTGCTATGTAACGCGATTCAAGATCGCTCGCAATCGGTGGGGAGTTACTTGCGCCCGGCGGTGTTTATTCCCGAAACCCAACGCATTGAAATGGTGCTTCGTGAATTAAAAAAAGGTAAGACTCATTTGGCGATTGTTGTCGACGAATTTGGGGTGCCATCCGGACTCGTGACCCTGGAGGATGTGATCGAAGAAATTGTGGGCGAAATTCAAGATGAATACGATCCGGTGGTGCAATCGGATTTGTTAGAGGTTGAGCCGGGTATTTTTTCTGTGGCAGGGAGCCTGAACGTGAGTGATTTTTCCGAAGGTGTGGGGATCGCATTACCCGAAAGTGATGACTATGACACCGTCGGGGGGATGGTGCTGCACCATGCGGGGAGTCTGCCTAAAAAAGGCGAATCCCTGATTATTCATCATCGGCAATTTATTGTTGAAGATGTTAGTGATCGTCGTATTACTCGGATTGAATTTAGAAAGGAAGTGATCGAATGAAGGGCTGTGTCCATTCGCCCGAGTGTGGCGGCTGTCGATTTGGTGATGTGAGTTACGCTGAGCAAATTGCCGAAAAGCAAGCGGCCTTTACCCATCAATTGCCGGCGTCTGTTCGAGATACAATTCAACCGATAATCGTGTCCCAACGGACGGAATATCATCGGAATAAAATGGAATATTCATTTTTTTTGGGTGATGACGGGCGCGTTCAATTGGGATTGAAGCGCGCCGGACGGTTCGATCAGTGTGTTCCGACACGCGACTGTCGATTGTTTGACCCCCGCTGGTCGCTCGTGTGGGACGTCATTGTCGATACCGTGAATCGGGTGGGATGGTCGCCCTATAATCCGAAAACCCATGTTGGATTATTGCGCTATTTGGTGGTCCGTCGGTCAGAGTTTCAGGATAAATGGCTGATTAATTGGGTGGTCGCGGACGACGTGTCGGAGCAATTACAGCCGATTGCAGTGAACCTTCGGGCACAGTTTCCCTGGGTAGGTGGCGTGGTGATGAGTATTCAGTCGTCGATTTCCGACACGGCATTCTCACACGATGTCCGAGTGCTTGATGGGGAATCGACTCTTCTCGAGGCGATTGATCGGTGGATATTTCGTGTATCACCCTATTCGTTCTTCCAGACCCATTCGTCACAAGCTGCCGTCTTATATCGTGTCGCCAAAACCTTGGCGGACCCCAAGATGGATGAGCGGATGCTTGATCTGTACTGTGGGGCGGGTACCATCGGCATCTATTTCTCGGATTCGGTGCGGTCTGTTTTGGGGGTGGAAGAAAACCCCAGTGCGATTCAGGATGGAATTCATAACTGCGCGTATAATTCGGTGAGCACGATGCAGGTCACCCAGGGGAAGGTGAAAAATATCCTCAAATTTGAACGTCCCGAGGCTGAATTGATTGTCGTTGATCCCCCGAGGAGCGGGCTTGAACCCAAAGCGTTACGCCGGGCGGCGGCGGTCGGGGCGTCGCGCATTGTGTATGTGTCATGTAATCCTAAAACGTTAGGGATTGATTTGCCCATGTTGGAAGCTGAAGGATATGTGGCCTCCGTGATTCAACCGGTCGATATGTTTCCGCACTCGAATCATTTAGAGGCGGTGGCGTTACTGGTTAAATCGCGGTAACGTTGGGGTATGCCACGCCATTGGACACCTGAATTAGAAACTGGAAACAGTGACATCGATCATCATCACCGTGAGCTGTTTCAACTGACCTCGATGCTCGATCAGGCGGTTCGGTCTCAACGGACTGACGCATTGGAGCGAGTGATTGTATTTTTGGAACACTATGTGGTGGACCATTTTTCGGATGAAGAATCCGTAATGAAATTGGCTCACTATGCGTTTTACTCTCATCATCGCGCCGAACATGATGTGTTTCGAGTTCAAGTTGCGGGCTTGAGAGCCATTTTTGATGAGGGGTTCTCGGCGGCCCATATATCGTTTGCAATTCGCCGCTTACTCGACAAATTATTGATCCATGTTCGGACGGTTGATATCGGAATCGCGTCTATAGTACGGTTAGATCATGATCAAAAACCCACATAAAGTATTTGAGGATTATTTAAGCGCCAACGATGGTCGATATACCGCGCAAAAACGGGCGATTGTTGACGAAATATTTAAAATTAAAACTCATTTTGAAGTCGATGATTTTATTGATCACGTTCGTATTAACGATAATCGCTTGTCACGAGCCACGGTGTATAGGACCATAAAGCAGTTATTAGACGCCGGATTATTGCAAAAAATCGCAACTCGAGATGGCAAGGTATTTTACGAGCGTAGTGTTCCCGACAAGCATCATGACCATGTCATTTGCAATATTTGTGGACGGATTTTCGAAATCAAAGAAGATGTTATCGATCAGTATGTCACCGAATTTTGTGATCGCATCGGATTTTTGCCGGAGTATCGATCGCTTCATATTTATGGGCAGTGTAATAAATGCAACAAAAAAACAAAACTGTAGATCCGGCGATTCGACGGAATTATTTTGAAATGATCGAACGCACCATTCATAGTGTGGATGCGTTGATTTATGAACTAGAAAATGAGGGGCTCCATAATGCCACCTTGCGGGAACAGTATTATGAACTAGCGGTCGATTGTGTGCCGCTGATAAAAAAATTGTCAGAAGCCCGTCGCTACGCCGAGGGCACATTGACCCATTTTCGCTAAATTAAATTGACCGTAGAGAGAGGTATTTATGGATTACCAGGTGGACAACGAGTTACAGGAAAAAATTAACGGATTAATCGATTCGTCAGATGTGCCACATGGGGCGCAATTGAAGCAGATGGTGCAAAATTTGTTTCGTATTGCCCATGAAAATTCCGATCCTCATGATGTGAATATGATTATGCACACTCTTAAGGAATTACGGCACTCGTATCGGGTATTTTTGCCATTTCGAGATGTTCGAAAGGTGTGTATTTTTGGGTCGGCACGTACTAAGCCGAGTCATCCGGCCTATCAAATCACGGAGGAATTTGCCTCATTAATAACCCGAAAGGGAT
>RHAI01000085.1 GCA_010028705.1 bacterium | reverse complement strand
CAAACTTTTCCAGAATGGTTAATCCGTCGGCAATGGCCTGGCACGGGTGGTGCAAATCAGACAATCCGTTGATGACGGGCACGGTCGAGTGGCTGGCAAATTCGACGATGTCGCGGTGATGATATGAGCGAATCATCACACCATCCACATACCGTGTCATCACTCGGGCAATGTCGGCAACGGTTTCACGTTTACTAAATCCAATCTCATCCCCTTTGAGTGTCACAACGTGCCCACCGAGTTGGTACATTCCGACCTCAAATGATACGCGTGTCCGCATCGATGGCTTTTCAAAAATCAATCCAAGGGTTTTTCCTTCGAGTAGTGGCGTCATGCGCTTCTCGGTATGCTGCTTTTTAAGCAGCACCGCTTGGTCAATTAATGCCCGGATATTGCTGGTTTCGGCGATTGATAAAAAGTGGGTCATCGGACCTCCCCCGTGTCGAGTGTGATCATGGTACCAATTCCGGTATCCGTGAAAATTTCAAGTAATACAGCGTGTTGAATCCCCCCGTTGATCATGTGGACACTGCCGACGCCACCCCGTACGGTGCTGATAGCGCTGGCGAGTTTTGGCTTCATGCCTCCTTGCACGTCGGGATGACTTAATAACGCCTCTGCGGCGTCTAACGTCAAGCGATGAACTAATTTTTGATTGATGAGTAGTCCGTCAACATCGGTTAAATATATTAGTTTGAGTGCGGCCGTCCCGCGGGCGATCGCCTCCGCGACATGATCCGCATTGAGGTTATAAGTCTCGCCGGCGTGTTGACCGGGTGCCACGGAGGATATTACCGGAACATAGCCTTGGCGACAAAGTGTGGTCAGGAGATTGGCATCGACCATATCGATGGTTCCCACCCAGCCCAGATCGGATGTTGAGTCGAGTTTGCGTGCTTGGAATAGATTGGCATCTTTTCCGCTGAGTCCCACCGCCTTAGCCCCCGCGTGGTTGATATGCGCCACAATCTCACTGTTGATCTTACCGGATAAGACCATTTCGGTGAGTTCCATCGTTTCGGAATCGGTCACTCGGAGGCCATCGACAAAGCGAGATTCTTTACCGACTTTATTCATCCATTTGGAAATTTCTTTTCCCCCACCGTGAACGACGATGGGGGTGATTCCGATACAGGTCAACAAGGCGATATCTTGGGCAAAGGATGGCTTCAGTTCCTCATTGGTCATCAACGATCCCCCATATTTGATGACAATGGTTTGTCCGCTAAATTGTTGAATATAGGGTAGCGCTTCAATGAGCGTTTTGGCTTTTAATATCTTAGTTTGCATCAGGTCTTCCTAACTGTAGTCAGTGTTAATGTCGATATACCCCTTGGTTAAATCGCAGCCCCATAATTGGGCCCGCCCCGAACCGAGTCCCAGGGTAATGTCAATGACTACTGTCGATCGGCGGAGCGCGTCGGATACCAGTTCCCGGTCAAAATCAATGGGTGCACCGGCCTCAAACACCGTTGTGCTTGCAAATCGAATCGTAACTTTATCGGGATTAATTTTGACGTCAGGTGTTTTTCCAATGGCGGCGGCGACGCGTCCCCAATTGGGGTCGGCACCGTGAATGGCTGTTTTTACGAGTGGCGAATTAATAACACTTTTGCCGATTTTTCGAGCGTCGCTTCGAGATGCTGCCCCGGCCACGTTTAATTCGATTAATTTTGTTGCACCTTCGCCGTCCCGTGCGATTGCTTTGGCCAGATCCTGGCACACGGTGGTCAATAATCGGCGAAATGCCGCCACGGCCTCGGGGTCGTGGGGTGAAACGTCATGGTCCCCGGTGGCAAATGCTAACACCATGTCATTGGTGGAGGTGTCGGAATCGACAGAGATTTGATTAAACGAATCATCGACCGCGGCTTTCAGGTGGGTCGCCAGTTGCGCGCGATCTAATCGGGCGTTGGTAACTACAAATCCAAGCATCGTTGCCATATTGGGTTCGATCATTCCCGATCCTTTGGCGATGCCGGCGACCTGAATCCGTTTGTTTCCGATAATCGCTTCGGCATAGGCATGTTTGGGCACCAAGTCCGTCGTCATAATTGCATTGGCGGCGGCCATTCCGTCAACCTGATACGGGTTGGCCAATAGGGTATCTAATCCGGCTTCGATTTTGTCGATGGGCAGCTGAACCCCAATGATGCCGGTCGATGATACGGCCACTTCTGTCGCTGGAATATTGAGCCGTTTCGCCGCACGACTACCGGTTCGTTTGGCATTGCGAATTCCGACGTCGCCCGTTGCGGCGTTGGCGTTGCCGGCGTTGATAATGACGGCTTTAACGGTATGACGTTTCATCAGTTTTTGGGTGTAAGTGACGCACGCCGCTTTAAATTTGTTAGTCGTAAATACCCCGGCCGATGCGACCGCATTCGGGACGTAAATGTAGGCAAGATCATCACGCCCGGGTTTGATTCCCGCTGCGACCGACCCTGCATATACACCGCTTATAGTTGTGATAGTTTTCATTTTTGACCTCAGAAAAAAGAAAAAAGGCGTAGTTTAGCGGAAATTTCTAGCATAAACCACCCCTTTCAGTGCGGCCGTAATCGGCGACGTAATAAGAGTCAGTGTATCGTCATCATTCTTCTGATTTAATTTCGATTGGATCAGGGGGAATAAACGGTGGCCCATACCGCCGCCGATTAGCCAGGTTCGAATGGATGAAATGGCGGTGATCGTTGAGTCGTCCCATTGATTCTGAGGGTTTTTTTTGGGGACGTGGCCCCGTTTGATTTGAGTGATTAATGCGACAACGTAATGAGCGATCTGTTCGATTTCAGGGTGGCTTGGATTGGCAGCGGTTGCGTCCTTAAATGATCGACCGTAACGATCAAAAAAACCTCGGCCCGAAATGACATCTTCGGCCATTACCGTCGATAACGATTCATTATCCGGCGACCGTTTCGGTAACAAAATGTCAAAAATATGGCCATCTCCCAGAATGCTTGGGGTGGGGGACAGTCGCAAAAAACCTCCGCCGAGTCCCGTTCCCGGACCGATGTAGCCGATCCCGTTGGTGGCCTTTGGACAATAGTCTTGCCAGCCACCGATCAGTTGGGCAATGGCATCATTTTCAACAAAAAACGGTGTGTTTGGAAATATACTGTGTGCCACTTTACCCCAATCAAACCCATCGAATTCACCTAAAAAAACGCCAAGATTTTCCGCGCTTCCTGGAGAAATGCGATATCGACAATCGTCCGCTAATTTTCCTGGAGTTGCGATGGCGACGTCGGTATATCGATTATTGGCCCAGTGTTGGAGGGTCTGAATGCATCGATGAAGACCGGGAATTCCGCGCTCAAACCCAATGGATTCGTGGTCGACTAGTGTGTAATCAGTGGTCACGAGGCCGGCAGAGACAGTGGTGCCACCGACGTCAATAGCGAGGGTCGTCACGGTTGGTAACGCACCACAAATTGAACCGTTACGGATTGTTTTGCGGCCAGGGTGACTGGAAATAGGTATCGATTGGCGCCGACTCGGGTATATGGCTGGCTCGCCCGTAGGATCGAGGCGTTGCCCCATGCACTCTCGATCACTTCGATGGCAACTGGTTTTACCGACGCGTTGGCCAGTGTCACATCAATGGTGTCTTCTCGGACGCCGTCCACCGTGCGGCCAATTACCTTTCGGGTTCCGGTAACTTCAAGCGATCGTCCAGTCGATATGCGAACGTCACCGTCGAGTGGAATCCCGCCGATCGTACCGATGCTGATGAGCTGTCCGTTGCGGATGACCCTGACATTACCGGGTGCTAACGCATGGTTTGTTGTGTTTTTGAACATGATTTGGCGGTCCAGTTGGATCGGGGTGTCGGATTCTCCGACGTGATTTCCGATGAATTGGTAAATAATTTTCTCTTTCACGGTAAGTGGTCCAAAAATCGGTACAACGGCAATTTGGTTGGGAGCGATTGTGACGCGGGTATCGACGTCATAAAAGTACGAAAAATCATCAGCCATTGGGCCTCGAGGCATCTCGGTCATGGTTTTCATAAACACACCGGGTTGGGGAAGGTCTCGAAGCAACGGATCGCCGATTTTGATTTGGATTTTACTGGGAGTGAATGGGGTGTCGGACCGATTGTAAATGGTCACCTGAGCGCTCAGAGTGGATTGGGTGCCGTTGCCCTCCAAGATGTATCCGATGGTGCTCGCCAGGGTGGAGATTACGGCTGACCAGGAGACTTTGGATTTAGGGGTGGCCCCGGCGATGGTGACCGTACGAGGTCGGGGGGGATTAGTGTCAATAAATCCATCTAAAACGACCATTGAATTCGATCCGTTGACCGAAAAGTAGGCCGGGATACTTCCCGATGGGATGGATCCGATCGAAAATTTTCCATTCGCCAGGGGGAGTGGGTCGGATTCCCCATTGACCAGGGCGAGGTCGGGCGGATACAGCACAATGGTCGTGGCGGAAACTGTCGGGCCAGTAGTCAGCGCACAGGCGAGACTGATAATGGCGATGTAAATTATAGAGCGGTTTAGTGACATGATGGGCCTCCTATAAATGGATCGACGCGCACCATACCATTTTTCACTAACGACCGTGAATCGTTAGCACCCGATCGCTTGAATTTGGTCGTAGTGGAACGCCTTGGAACGGACACGTTGCCATTTTTAATAAAAATGGTTTAAATAATTAACGTTGTAAAATTAGGCCGTCGGATTTACCCCGGTTAACGTCATTAAACGATAGTTGAATGAGGAAAATAATATGAACCCAGTCGGAAGTGTCCTATCGCCTTGAGTCCCAGTCCCTCGTTCCGGTTCGTTAGCCACTGTGGGAGCTTTAGTGTGTATGGGTGCGTTGTACAGATTCTACGGTAATACGCTTGGACGTCAGCTCCCCAATCCTAATCATGCTGGTCCGGGAGCTGTGGGCCGTGATCCTGACGTTGAGTTGGGTCAGGTAGTTCCCACTGCTCCACCCAAAGA
>RHAI01000084.1 GCA_010028705.1 bacterium | reverse complement strand
AATTATCGCAATGCTTTTGTTTATTATAATTCAAATATTAGTACTTTAATATCATCACCAAATCCTACGTTTACCTTGTATTATACGAATAATAACAGCACATATAATAGTAGTCTTGTTAATTTCAGTATCTTTTTATCTACTGGTACACCTAGTGCTCCGGGTACTCCTTCACAAACAGCTAATTCATCTTCAGGTATTACAATATCATATACAGCGCCACAATACGGCGATTCTAACAATCCAACGATTGCCACTCCTATTACGAATTATAAAATAACTTATCAATCAACTGCAAATACTGTTAGATATGGCGGTGTTGTTTCACAAAATAGTAATGTTGAAACCGGTAATACTTCTACTACACCAACTATTTCGTCATTATATCCAGACACCAGTTATACTATATTCGTACAAGCAAGAAATGGCGATAATGCATCCTATGGTAATGTTTCAGCGAATTTAACTACTGCTGTTACTAGTTATATCAGTCCTTCTATTAGTGGCATTACAACGAATTTGACATTTTCACCTACCAGTTATTCAGCAAGATTAGTAAGTAATTCGGTTAATATAAGTAATTTGATATTATCAAATTCGGCATTAACATCTGGTACAAATACGTTTGCCGTACACGAACTATCGAACCGCGGTAATCTTGGTAATTCTACTCCTGTATCTTTAAGTTTAGCGGTCAGTGGCGCGGCAACTATTACAGGACCTGCTGTAAGTGTAAATAATTTTCCTGCTACGAATACTTCACTTTCTACATCTAATGGATTGACTATAAATGCGATTACTGTTTCTGATTCTTATGCAGCTACTGGCAGCACAGGTTTTTATTTACAAGGTAGTGGAACAGTAACATTAGGTACTACAATATTTACTCCTAGTAATAGCCAATATATAGTTACTTTAACTAGAACTGGTGTTACTACACAAACTAAAACGTATGGCTTTTATTATGATACCACTAGTGCTACTCCGATAGTCGGTGGTGTCACAATTAATAAATTAAATACAGTTGCCAATAGTACTACACGTCAAGTATCTGGCGTATGGATTGTCTATGGAAGTCCAACCCTAGATATATCTTGTACTGATATTTCTAATGTCGGACAGTATTTTTATAACAATTCGCAATTATTAACATATTCTAGTACAACAACTGGCACTATTAGCGCGAGCGAAGTTACTTTGACAAATGTTGCTTCTGGAATAACCGCTGGTGTAATTACTGGTAATCTTGTTATAACAAAATCTGGATTGAGTTATAATACGAATAGTTTTGAAACATCTATCGGTGTAAGAGCAACTGCATATAATATTCAGGGCACAACCAGTTATCGTGATGCTACTTCAATCGCTACGATTGTTGACCCCGCATCTTATACATTGGTATATAGTACTTTACAGCAGAGTATTGGTGGTTCTAATTTATCCAGTGCTACTGCTGGTTATAGAATTTATAGTGGAATATGTAGCGGTACAAATGGATATCGCCCTGACTCATTATATAGTTATAATTCAACTACATACGTAAATACTGCTTATAATAATGGTTGGGATATTACTAGTACTAATAATTCTGATATAAACGCTACCAATGAATTACAAATTGCGAATGGATATTTCCAAACCATTACTGGTTCATCCAACGGTTATAAAAACTATCTTTCATATTATTATGGTACATCACTCAATACGGTGAATTATAGTGGCATTTCAAATAGTGGATATAGATATGTTACATTTGCTTGGAGATTAACCGGCGTTACTGGCACAGGTTATAATGGTATACGGTTTTCATTTGTTGGTAATAGTACAACATATTTTGATTCTAATAGCGCATATGCTAATTCAGGAAAAACCAAAAAAATACAATTGTATTATAGAGTAGAAGACCCTACGAGTTCATCCCCTAGTTTATCTAATTTGTCAACTGCTTGGATTGATGGTAATTATACTCCAAATACTGTAAATAGTTCCAATTATAACACAGAGGGACAATCCGGTTTAAATACGTTTAGTGGTAGCACAAATACAATATTTAATGTTATTTTGCCATACACTATCAATAGTACAACCGTATCTGTAAATCCTATTATTTATTGTAGAGTAGGTTTACCAATGGATATTGCTTATCAATTCCAATATATTACTGCTACTATGACTTCATCATAAGTTATTTAGAAATATTTTTATAAGGATTTTTAGTATTTATAGATTTATTTTAGTAAATATTATATATTATAATATAATATATACGATATGCCAACAACCTCTGATAATAAATTGGATTTGTTATATAAAAAATTTATAGGTATTCCTTTGTCAAACCCTAGTGGTGCTGCCGCATCAGAAGCAGCCGGTAGTTCAAAATCTAAAATTATACCTTCTTTACAAATTTTTTCACAAAGCATTCCTTCCACTGCTCCATCTGACCTTTCAAATGTAACATTTACTCCTGCTAATTCTGGTGGTACAAAACAAATAAGTGCTAGTAATACACATATCGCAAAATATACTCAATTAGGGTTATCAGAAGTTCAGCCACAAATATCATATCGTTATGCAAACCCCAGTGTTTCTACGAATTTAACATCACCTGCTATACCGGGTAATTATGATATCGCCGGAAGTACTTATGCTATAACACTTTATGGAAGCGATGGTACGACTGTTATCAATCCTTCTACCTATCCATGGGTATTTGATACTGATTCGGGTTATGTAACTTTTATTGACCCTGCTAGTTTATTACCTATTTCATTGGCACCTCCAAAAATTACTTTTTGGAGATATGAAGGTACGTTTGGCTTAAGTAGTGGTGATTTATCTAGTAATGGTAATTTATTTATTGCGTATGATACTTCTTTGAATTCCAGATTGGTCGTAGGAAGTGATGTAACCGTGAATAAGCGATTATTTATAGGAGGTGATGCTTCATTAAATGGTAATCTTACTATCGGTAAGGATTTGACGATTAACGGCAGATTAAACGTACATAATTATACAAACCAAAATATTATTAATACAACAACAACTAATTATACATTGATTGTGAGTGAAGATTTGTCTTTAAATGGACGATTCGTTGTATCTGGAGATTCATCAATGAATGGTAATTTATATATTGCAGGTACTTTGTCAGCAGCCAATTTTGCAGCCAATTCTATTCCATCCAGTGCTATTATCGGCGGTGTTGGTAGTGGTGGTAGTGGTAGTAGCAGTGGTGCTGTTACTGGTGATTTATCTAGTAATGGTAATTTATTCATTGCTTATGATACTTCTTTAAATTCCAGATTGGTCGTAGGAAGTGATGTAACCGTGAATAAGAGATTATTTATATTGGGCGATGTTTCAATGAATGGTAGTTTATATGTAGCAGACAATATTACAACTGTAACTCAGGACATAAGTGATAATTCAACTAAAGTTGCTACTACCGCTTTTGTTAAAAATGTATTAGATGCTAGTTTCAGTAATTATTATGCCAAATCGGACATTGATTCCTCTTTGAATTTGAAAGCACCAATTGCTTCCCCTACTTTCACCGGTATCGCTACTATTCCTATTGCGAATATTGATAATTTAACTACTTCAGCCGATGCGAATATAAATGGCAATTTAATTGTTAATAATGGATATCTTCGTATTCAAAATTTACCAATTGGGCTCAATAATATTGGAAGTAGTATAAGTATTGGTATAGATGCCTTAATAAATAATACTGGTTCTAATAATATTGCCATTGGTAAGAATTCATCAAGTGGAATGATATCTGGTAAACAGAATATTGCTATTGGTGTAAACGCGATGCAATTGAATGTAAACGGAAATAATAATATAGCATTAGGTTCATATAGTTTAAATAATAATTCACACGGTCATAATAATGTTGCTATTGGTATTAATAGTGGTGATATGGATATAAGCGGTAATAATAATACATATTTAGGTTCTGATACAAACGTTGATAATAATGATAATGTATACTCCTTTTCGACTGCCATTGGTTCTGAAAGTGTTATTACAGCGAGTAACCAAATTATGTTAGGTAGATTAATAGGAACAGAACATGTTGTAATTCCTGGCGATTTAAGTTTGAATTTGGGTATGAGTGTAGGAGGTGATTCATCCATGAATGGTAATTTATATGTATCGGGCAGTATTACAAGTTTAACTCAGAATATAAGTGATAATTCAACCAAAGTTGCTACTACCGCTTTTGTTAAGAATGTATTAGATGCCAGTTTGGGTAATTTAAGTAACTATTATACCAAATCAGTCATTGATGCTAGTTTAAATGAATACTATACCAAATCGACGATTGATGCCAGTTTGGGTAACTATTATACCAAATCCGTGATTGATGCCAGTTTGGGAGAATATTATACCAAATCAGTGATTGATGCCAGTTTGGGGGAATATTATACCAAATCCGTGATTGATGCCAGTTTGGGGGAATATTATACCAAATCTGCCGTTGATTCATCATTCAATTTGAAAGCGCCTATTGATTCACCTACATTTACTGGCATTGCAACTATTCCTACTGTGAATATTACCAATTTAAATACGGTTGGCGATTCTTCGTTAAATGGAAATGTTACTATTAGTAAAGACTTAACGATTAATGGTATATTAAACGTAAAAAATTATACCAATCAAAACATTATTAACACAACTACTACAAATTATCAATTAATAGTTAGTGAAGATTTATCACTGAACGGTCGTTTAATTGTATCGAGTGATGTTTCCATGAATAATAATTTATTTGTCAATGGGAATATCACTACCCAAACTTTGCCAACTTCTGATAATTCAACCAAAGTAGCTACTACTGAATTTGTTAAAAATCAAAATTATTCTACTATATCTTATGTTGATTCCTCATTGAATAATTTGAAGACATATGTGGATAATTCATTAAATTTAAAATCCAGTATTACCTATGTGGACTCATCTTTGAATACATTGCAAACATATACTGATAGTTCATTGAATTTAAAATCCAGTATTACCTATGTGGA
>RHAI01000083.1 GCA_010028705.1 bacterium | reverse complement strand
CTCATCCGGTCAGATTTCGGTTTGGAATTTTTTTGGCCGGGAACTCCCGCCGGCTCAACACTCTACTTCACGTAACGATGGGCGCGCATCGACTGAATTAGTTGTACGAGGGAATAACGGGGTAATTTCTGCCGGGGATGATTTCCCCATAATTTAGCTACAGGTCCCCAGTCGCCCCGTCCCCGAACGGGGCGACGATTGGCCTGTGTCATGGGCCCGATTGTCTAACCTCATCGCGTCGATCACGGTGGTTCCGGGTGGCGTCAGGGCCGTCTGTATCGAAGCATGACGCAGGACCCGAGCCCAAGGTAAGCCGCGCCAATCAAGCGAACGTATTGGGCTATTGGCGTCGGTAGCAGCACCTAGGTATACTGACGGTATTACCAGAAGCGGTTCCCTTAACCCGGGAACCCATGGGTTATTCTAGGAGGCGTTATGTCAGACCGAAGTCGTTTTGCTGAAGGAATTGTGTTGGGGGCACTCGTGGGTGCCGTGGTGGCCTTGTTATTTGCCCCAGCGTCGGGTGCTGAGACTCGGCGTCGCATTCGGAAATTCAAGAACGATCGTGGGCCGCTGTTTCAGAACACTAAAGAAAAAACCGAAGAAATGATCAGTAAAACCATGTCCGCAATTGAGTCTGGGTTCAACCGAATTGGAAAAATGGTCGACTCGCGACCCAAGTCATCGGGTGAGGATTATATCGGCTAATGGAATGGGTAACTGTGTTTAAATGTGGCTTGCTACTGAGTGGCAGCCTCGTGTTGCTGGCCCTCGCGGCGGTGTTAGTTCAAGTCATGATGATTACGGCGGAGATTCGGGTGATTGTGTCCCGCGTTGAAATGGTGACCAATGTTCGAAACTGGATGGTGGCGTTGTCGAAAATTAAAGGGTTGAAACAGTGGTATGAAAAGTTCGGAAATTAGACAGACCTTTATTGATTTTTTCGCTCAAAAAGGTCACGCGGCGGTACAGGCGGCTCCGGTCGTCCCCCACAATGATCCCACCATTTTATTTACCAATGCGGGAATGAATCAGTTTAAAGATGTGTTTTTGAACTCGAGGATGTCGGTGCCGACCATACTCACCTAACCTTGTTTGAGATGTTGGGTAACTGGTCGTTTGGTGACTATTACAAACCCGAGGCCATCCGGTGGGCGTGGGAGTTATTCGTGGACGTCTTTCATCTGCCGGCCGATCGATTATATGCCACAGTGTATCGCACCGATGACGAGAGTGAGACAATCTGGAAAACACAGACGGGGATCCATCACGATCACGTGTTACGATTTGACGAAAAAGATAATTTTTGGGAGATGGGAGACACCGGCCCGTGCGGTCCCTGCTCCGAATTGCATTTGGATTTGGGGCCTCAGGCATGCAATCGACCGGATACGCCCCACCGGTGTGCGGTCAATGGCGATTGCAGCCGATATGTCGAATTATGGAATCTCGTGTTTATTCAGTACAACCGGATTGACGCGACTACCCTCGACGAATTACCGCGTAAACATGTTGATACGGGGGCCGGATTGGAACGTTTGACTGCGTTCCTCCAAGGGACCCATTCGGCGTACGCTACCGATTTACTATCACCGATGATTACATGTATCGAATCGCTTTCGGGTGTGCCCTATCATGACGATCATCGTGGGATGCCGCATCGGGTTCTGGCGGATCACAGCCGAACCTTGGCGTTTGCCATTGCGGACAACGTGCGGCCATCGAATGAGGGGCGAGGGTATGTATTACGCCGGCTCCTGCGGCGGGCGTGTCGGTATGCCAAGCAGCTCGGTATTAACGAACCGATTTTATATCGGTTGGTACCGACCGTGATTGACACTGTGGGGCACCACTACACCCACATCGCGCAGCGCGAGGCGTTTATCACGTCGATGATTCGTGCCGAAGAAGAGAGTTTTTTTCGGACACTTGAGGCGGGGATTACGATCTTTGAATCCATCGCCGACCGGTCGACACCCATTTCGGGTGACGATGCGTTTAAACTGTATGACACCTATGGCTTCCCGCTGGATTTGACGGAACTCATGGCTCGTGAACGGGGGCTATCGGTGGATACTCAGCGGTTTGACACCTTGTTAACTGAACAGCGGGCCAAGTCGCGTCGCGCCGTTAAATTACATTACTCCGCCGAATCAGATGTCCCGATGGGGGGCGAAGCCCGTATTGTGACGGATCCCGCCGAAAAATTGGCCATGGCCCGCCATCATACGGCCACACACTTATTGCAAGCGGCGCTGCGCCAGGTGCTCGGTGACCATGTGACTCAGGCTGGAAGTTTGGTGGATACTGATCGGCTTCGATTTGACTTTACTCATTTCAAACCCGTATCGGATGCCGAACTGGCGGCGGTGTTACGTGTGATCGAGTCCCAGATTTCGGCCGATAACGATGTAACGGAATCGTTTAAACCGATCGAACAGGCGAAGGCTGACGGGGCCATGGCCTTATTTGGGGAGAAGTACGATGACATTGTCCGAGTCATTCAAATTGGGCAATTCTCGATGGAACTGTGCGGCGGCACTCACGTATCGAGAACCAGTGAGATCGAGACCTTTAAATTAATCTCCGAGTCGGGAATAGCGGCGGGTACACGACGGATTGAAGCGATTGTAGGCCACGACAACATTTCCCATTGGGAATCGATTCAGGAGGATCGGGCTCAGGCCGCCGCCCAGGCTAAACAACGCGTATGGGAGGGGTTGTGTAGCGATGCGCAACGATTGGGCGTATCGGTAACGGTTCCGACCCATCAGTCTGAACGTGATTGGGTAACGGCGATCAAAGGACTTGAAAAATTGATTGCCGAACGTCAGGGGCAGATCGCCGGTGAGCAATCATCGGATTTAGTGAACCGCTGTATGCTACTGGGTGGCATTCCGGTCATTCGCGAAATCGTCAGTGGGCAATCCATTCCCACGCTGAAAGCGATGTCGGACTCGTTGTGTAATTTGCGACCCGATGCGTTGGTGGTGCTGGGATCATCACTCGAGGGATTGGGGCATTGGGTGGTTAAAACCGGACCCCATTACGCGTTCGAATTAACGGCGCCTCAGGTGGTGACGATTCTGACTGAGGTATCCGGCGGGAAGGGTGGGGGGCGTCCGACGATGGCCCAAGCGGGCGGTGCGGATCCTCATGCCATGTCACACGCGGTGCAAGCCCTCGACGACACCTTGAGGCAACGATCTTAACCATGGAGGAGGGGCGCTTCTTGGGGTTGGATTACGGTGAAAAACGGATTGGCGTAGCCGTCTCGGATCCCCTTCGATTGAGTGCCCAACCGTTGGCCTACGTTCCGAATTCGGCCACATGTGCTCAGGACATCTCCGAACTGTGCGATCGGTGGGATGTGGTTGAACTCGTCATTGGTCTACCCAAAAAATTAGATGGTTCTGAATCGTTCGCCGCCGAAAAAGTGCGCACCTTCGCGGAACACCTCCGTGAGGTGTGTGGGCGTCCGGTGGTGATGCGTGACGAACGATTATCGACCGTGGCCGTTACCCGCATGCTTATCGATGCCGATTTGAGCCGCAAACGTCGGAAGGAAGTGGTTGACAGTCAAGCGGCGGCGTTTGTCTTGCAAGGGTACCTCGATTTTCTACGTCGCACTCAACCGTCAGCGGGGAATTGATAGCCAATTTAGTTCTAAATCGATTATGATATCGGCACTAATGATCGTACGCGAAAACTTTTATTTGAAATAAATTACGTGTGGGAATGTCCCGTGCAAATCCCAAGAAAAGGTGGTAGTGATGGATTATAAAGCGTCTGGTGTTGATATTTCCGCGGGTAATCGAGCGGTTGAACTCATTAAAAACGATGTTCAACGGACTCATTCCCCCCATGTTCTTAAATCGATTGGGGGCTTTGCCGCACCGTTTGAACTGCCTGAAGGGTACCGGCAGCCGGTGTTGGTGTCATGTACGGATGGCGTGGGCACAAAATTAAAAATTGCCTTAGAACTGGGTCGTCTGAACACCGTCGGGATTGATCTGGTGGCCATGTGTGTTAATGACCTGATTTGTTGTGGGGCAAAACCCTTATTTTTCTTGGATTATATTGCGTGTCATAAGTTGGTACCCGAACAAATGGCATCGTTAATTTCCGGGATGACCGCCGGGTGTCTCGAAGCCGGATGTTCATTGGTCGGTGGCGAGATGGCCGAGATGAATGACTTATATCGACCGGGTGATTTTGATTTGGCGGGATTTTCCGTTGGGGTTGTCGAGAAGTCGTCGATGATCGACGGCTCGCGCATTTGTCCCGGGCATTACGTGTATGGGATACCATCCTCCGGCCTGCATAGCAATGGGTTCTCCTTAGTTCGCTCAATCTTGACTCGAGATGTGTGCGAGGAAAATGACATCGAGTACGAGTCCTTGTTGAAGCCAACACGCATTTATGTCAAAGAGATCATGGCCTTGTTAAAGTTACGTCCCTACCACATAACCGGTATTGCGCATATCACGGGCGGGGGTATTGTGGAAAACGTAACCCGGATTGTCCCTCAGGGATGCCACATTGAAATTGAACAAGAGTCTTGGAATGTTCCCCTTGTTTTTGAGCAGATCCAAACGATCGGGCGGATATCCCCCGGCGAAATGGGACGAGTATTTAACATGGGAATCGGAATGATTGTTGTGGCGTCTGACCGTTTACCGGAATCGGATGACTTGATCCGTATCGGAACCGTAGTTCCGGGTATCAAGGGCGCGACTGTGTTATGACCTTGATATTGGGTGTGATGATTTCAGGGCGCGGGTCTAATCTGGGCGCCATCCTTCAGGAAATTTCCAAATCCCGCTGTCCGGCGTCAGTGGCGCTTGTCGTTAGTAATATACCCGGAGCCCCTGGCCTTAAAATCGCTGAAAAATACGGGGTTCGTCACATTGTGTTGGAGCCGTCCGATTTTGAAACACGCCGGGCCTATGAAAAGCAGCTGGCCCGCATTTTTCGTTCGTTAAAGGTCGAGTTGCTCGTCTTAGCTGGTTATATGAGGCTGGTTGGGTCCGCCTTGTTGGAGGAGTACCCGAATAAGATCATTAATATCCACCCGTCGTTGTTACCCGATTTTAAAGGTT
>RHAI01000082.1 GCA_010028705.1 bacterium | reverse complement strand
AAGGATCGGTATATCGTTTTGGAATTTAGAGCGCCAGTGGTGGGTGTCTCCGGAAAATGGTCGGTTCGAACCAGTAAAGGGGAGTACACGGTTATGGAAATTGAAAACCCTCGACGGATCGCTGATTTATCCGAAATAAATCAAGCATCGGTTGGCGACTTGTTAGTGGTCGATTGGAAGAAGGGTATTACCCCCAAGTCGACGATATTCGCTAATCGCTAATGCCTTCCATTTGCTTCGTGATAGTTTAGTATCGTTATCCATTTCGGGCTTCCAATCCAATACGGCAATTGGAATTTTGAATTTTTGTAGTTTGCCAATTAATCGGCTACGAAGGACTTCAAGTTGAATCGGTGGTTCACAGAACACAACGGGCCGGTGGCCATATTCCGAATCAGGGATTCCTATTACCATTAACTTATCCACTAAAAATTCGGTTCGAATGACGTCTTCGACCGCCGAAGGATGAATATTTTCTCCGCCGCTAATAAACATATCGTCGGTTCGACCTGCAATGACCCATCGGCCATTGACGTGATATCCGACATCGCCGGTTCTAAACCATCCATCAGAAGTCAGTGGGAGTCTGATGATTCCATTGTGCTCTAGATATCCCAAAAATAGCGTCTTTCCTGACACTTCGATCTCGCCCGTCGGCGAGGTCCGAATCGATCGAAAGGGTAAACACGTTCCCGAATCTCCCGGTAATGACGGTGTTCCAATCGTGATTGCTGAACCCGTTTCCGTAAGGCCGTACGCCGCTATCATTGGAAGTTGATTGGCGAGTGCCTTGGTAACGAGTGGATGTGGGATTTCTGACCCACTGACCATAATGGTGTGCCATGGCCATCGGGCACGTGGGGTAAAGGCTGGATCATTAAGTAATCGCTTGAGCTGTGTCGGCACCAAGGATAGATGTGTGACCTGCAAAGTGTAAATTGACTCGAGTAACGAATATTTTTTTTCCGGTATGACAAGCGTTGCAGTGGCAAAGAACGTCCTGAAGATGATCGATAATCCGGATACATGGTATAGCGGAACGGATACTAACCATCGGTGCCCAGGTTCGAAACAAACGACGTCAAGTAAGCCCATGGCGCTATAGTAGAAATTCCCAACCGATAATACAGCTAATTTGGGCTCGCTCGTGGTTCCGGACGTGGGAACAATCACCGCGGGCTGGTCGCAGGAGAGAATTCCATCGTCAATTCCTTCAATATCGCCCGAATCAATATCTAAAAATGTACGCATTGGCACCGGGGTGGGAAATAGAAGCCGTTCAACAAGGACTAATTTCGGGTTGATTTTACCCCGGAGTAGTTCGAGTTCCGACTGAGGCATTCCGCTGACAACGGCAATGGCACCTACCCGAAACAGTGCGAATAAAATGGCGATTGTTCGATAATTTGTCGTGGCTTCAACGACAACGTGGTCGCCGGATTCAATCCCTTCAGATCGGAGTCGAGATGTAATGACTGATACCATTTGATCGATATCTAGATACGTGTGTCGACCGTTTGGCGATATAATCGCTGTGGCGTTGGGTTGTTGGCGTGCTGATGCCCGAATTGGGCATAATATGGCCGTCACTTAGGGATTTCGACCAAACGAGGAAAAATCAGGACGACGTTTTTGAACAAATGCATCTCTCCCTTCTTGGCCCTCTTCTGACATGTAATACAACATTGTCGCGTTACCGGCTAATTCCTGAAGTCCAACCTGTCCGTCGCAGTCAGCGTTGAGCGCCGCTTTTAAGCATCGAAGTGCGATAGGGGAGTGCTGTAAAATCTCGTGACACCATTTATCCGTTTCAGCGTCCAATTGATCGTAAGGAACCACACAGTTGACTAAGCCCATTTCGAGAGCTTGTTGAGCCGAATACTGTCGGCATAAAAACCAGATTTCTCGGGCTTTTTTTTGCCCCACAATTCGGGCCATATAACTCGCACCAAATCCACCATCGAACGACCCGACCTTTGGCCCGGTTTGGCCAAAAATGGCGTTATCTGCAGCGATCGTAATATCACACATCATATGTAAAATCTGTCCGCCGCCAACTGCAAATCCGGCTACCTTTGCAATTACAGGTTTGGGGCAGGTTCGAATTTGCCGTTGAAAATCTAGCACATTCAAATGATGTGTTCCTGTTTCATCTTTATACCCTGAATCCCCGCGAACTTTCTGGTCACCACCCGAACAAAACGCGTCTTTGCCCTCGCCGGTAAGTACAACCACACCAACGGATGAATCAAACCGGGCATCAGTTAACGCATCCATCATTTCTTGAACCGTTTTGGGTCGAAACGCATTACGCACTTCAGGACGATTTATAGTTATGGTGGCGATACCGTTCAACTTCGAATATCGAATGTCGGTATATTTTTTTGTGTCTGGCATACGTGCTTCCTTAATCAATTTTAAATAGTATCTTTTTCATAGATCGGGGGGATTATTATAATCAAATTCACATGATATAGTCAGTTCCCATATAAATAAGGAGAGCGCCATGTTGTATCGACCCACCATTGACCGACGGACGAAGATTATTGCAACGTTAGGACCTGCATCTAGCGATCCGTTAGTCCTCAAGCAGATGTGCCTTGAAGGCGTCGATATGATTCGTATTAATGCTTCTCATGCTCAAAATCCAGAGGATATCGTTCAGAAAATTCGTTTAATACGCCAAGTGGCGAGCGATGCACGCCGTATCGTTGGCATAATTCTTGACTTGCAAGGTCCTAAAATACGAGTCGGTGCGATTCAAAATGACGCGATCACGGTTGACGCAGGCGATCACATAACGGTTGTCTCGGAGCCAGTGATTGGCACCAATAAAGTTGTTTCCGTGTCGTATCCGAATTTAGCAGCCGATGTGAAACCCGGGGAACTATTGTTTGTCGATGATGGGAAAATTCAGTTAAAAGTGTGCCAGATTGTTGGGACCTCGGTAGAGTGCGAAGTCGTACGAGGGGGCGTTATTTCTAATAAAAAAGGGGTAAATTTGCCCCACACTACGGCTAAAATTTCACCCTTAACGGACAAAGATATCGCTGATGCAATTGCTGGGGTCGCAGAGGGGGTAGATTATATTGCATTATCGTTTGTCTCCCAAGCCTCTGACGTGTTTTTGTTAAGAAAATTACTTGCTGACAATGGCGGGCGAGATACCCAAATCGCTGCGAAAATAGAGCGGCGGGCCGCTATGGAAAATTTAGCAGAAATAGTTGACGCGGCGGATGCAGTAATGGTCGCTCGAGGCGATCTCGGCGTTGAAATAGATTTGGCTAACGTTCCCAAAGCACAAAAAATGATCATTCGGGAAGCTAACCGACGCTTGAAACCGGTCATCGTTGCGACCCAAATGTTAGAGAGTATGATCCATGGACTTACGGCGACTCGGGCAGAAGTGTCCGATGTTGCTAATGCGATATATGACCACTGCGACGCCGTCATGTTATCGGGGGAAACGGCCACAGGTATTGATCCGGCGAATGTTATTCGTACGATGGCAGACATCTGCTTAGCGACGGATAATCACATGATGTCAATTAAAAAAGACGACTCGATCAGTAAAAATAGGTTTGCAAAAACGTCCGCTGCCATTTCCATTTGCGCAGCAGCTGATCAAATCGCCGAGGAAATAAATGCCAGTCGTATCATTGCATTTACCAGTTCGGGTGCAACGCCATTAATTGCATCAAAACTTAACCCGATTGCGCCGATTATCTCCCCGACGGATACGCTCCGAATATGCCAGCGAATGGCCTTGTATCGCGGCGTAATTCCAATGATGATGCCCAAAGCGTTTTTAGACATTCATCGATGGACTGATATGATCCATTTAGCGATTCAAGAGGCCAAACATCAGACCTTGGTGGAGAAGGATGACGTATTAGTCGTCACGGCGGGAATTCCCATTGGACAATCCAACGGGATAAATTCGATTCGAGTTATTACGGCTTAATTAGGAGACATCATGTTAACAAGTACTAGTATCAAACGTATTCATAATTTTAACGCAGGACCTGCTGCGCTTCCGTTACCTGTTTTAGAAAAAGCTCAGTCTGAACTTCTGAATTTTAGAAATAGCGGGATGTCGGTAATGGAATTAAGTCATCGCTCCGCGTTGTTTGAATCGGTGCTAGCCGATGCCAAAAATGGGTTGAGGACGTTGTTGAATGTACCAGACAATTATTCGATCCTCTTTTTACAGGGGGGGGCGAGCTTGCAGTTTTCCATGGTCCCACTCAATCTATTAATTGACGGTCAATCCGCAGACTACATCAATACGGGGGTGTGGTCCAAAAAAGCAATCTCTGAAGTAAAAAAGTTAGGCAATTATCGAGTTGTCGCGAGCGGGGAAGAATCTAAGTTTACGGCAATACCTGACGTAACTCAGATTGCCATCGATTCGAATGCAAGCTACGTCCATGTTACATCGAACAACACGATATATGGTACCCAAATGAAGGAGTTTCCTAACACCGGAGGGGTACCACTCGTAGCGGATATGTCGTCTGACATCTTATCGCGCCGGATTGAGGTTGATAGGTTTGGTTTAATATATGCGGGTGCACAAAAAAATATTGGGCCAAGTGGCGTTACTCTTGTGATCATTCGAAATGATTTATTGGATCGTTGTCCTGAACGGGTGCCAACGATGCTTCAGTATCGAACCCATGCCAACGATAATTCCATGTTTAATACCCCCCCCACGTTTGCGATATACCTTGTATCATTAGTCACCGAATGGATGTTAAGTAATGGCGGTATTGATTGGGTACAGTCTCAAACTGAAAGTCGGGCGGCTAGGTTGTACTCGGCGATCGACAATAGTGACATATTCTACTGTCCCAACGAGCCAGCCAGCCGTTCTCCAATGAATGTCGTTTTTCGATCAAAAGTGCACGATGAGGCATTGGAGTCTCGGTTTGTAAAAGAAGCTGAAGAAAAAGGTATGACTGGGCTGAAAGGCCATCGTTCAGCCGGTGGTCTCAGGGCATCGATATATAACGCGCAGACTGACGAGGCTGTTTCTGCTCTGGTGGATTTTATTTCTACCTTTAAATAACGATACATGCGCCGGAGATGAACCGTGATCAACTGTGATTCGATTGTTTGAGTCACAGTT
>RHAI01000081.1 GCA_010028705.1 bacterium | reverse complement strand
TACTCAGACTTTGCCAAATTCTGATAATTCTACCAAAGTAGCAACTACAGCATTTGTAAAAAATCAAAATTATTCCACATTATCTTATGTTGATTCGTCATTGAATGATTTGAGAGCTCATACCGATTCTTATATTGATGCTTCGTATACACAATTAAAGACTTACACCGATACCTCTTTGAATACGTTAAAAATGTACACTGATTCCTCATTGAATAATTTGAAAACCTATACAGATTCTTATATTGATGCGTCGTATACACAATTAAAGACATACACTGATAACTCTTTAAATGCTTTAAGAATCTACGCGGATTCGTCATTGAATAATTTGAGAACTCATACAGATTCTTATATTGATGCGTCGTATATGCAATTAAAAACCTATACTGATTCTTCATTGAATAATTTGAGAACTCATACAGATTCTTATATTGATGCTTCGTATATGCAATTAAAGACATACACTGATAGCTCTTTAAATGCTTTAAGAGTTCATACAGATTCTTATATTGATGCTTCGTATACACAATTAAAGACATACACAGATACCTCTTTAAATGCTTTAAGAACCTACGCGGATTCGTCATTGAATAATTTGAGAACTCATACCGATTCTTATATTGATGCTTCGTATATGCAATTAAAGACTTACACTGATACCTCTTTGAATACTTTAAAAACCTACGCAGATGCCTCTTTAAATGCTTTAAGAAGTTATACAGATTCTTATATTGATGCTTCGTATACACAATTAAAAACCTATACTGATTCCTCATTGAATAATTTGAGAACTCATACCGATTCTTATATTGATGCTTCGTATACACAATTAAAAACCTATACTGATTCCTCATTAAATAATTTGAAAACCTATACCGATTCGTCATTGAATAATTTGAGAAGTCATACAGATTCTTATATCGATGCTTCGTATACACAATTAAAAACTTATACCGATTCGTCATTGAATAATTTGAGAACTCATACAGATTCTTATATCGATGCTTCTTATACTGAATTAAAAACCTATACCGATTTATCATTGAATAATTTGAGAACTTATACCGATTCTTATATCGACGCTTCGTATACACAATTAAAAACCTATACCGATTTATCTTTGAATAATTTGAAAACCTATACAGATTCTTATATCGATGCTTCGTATACACAATTAAAAACCTATACCGATTTATCTTTGAATAATTTTATAATTTATACGGATAATTCTTTAAATTTAAAAGCACCTACTGCGTCTCCAACGTTTACTGGCACTGCAACTATTCCGAATGCTAATATTGCCATTTTAAATACATTAGGTGATTCTTCATTAAACGGTAATGTTATAATTGGTAAGGATTTAACTATTAATGGTAGATTAAACGTACAAAATTATACCAATCAAAATATTATTAATACTACTACTACTACATATCAATTAATTGTAAGTGAAGATTTGTCATTGAACGGACGGTTAGTTGTATCTGGCGATGTTTCCATAAATAACAATTTATTTGTCGATGGTAATATTACTACTCAGACTTTGCCAAATTCTGATAATTCTACCAAAGTAGCAACTACTGCATTTGTAAAAAATCAAAATTATTCTACATTATCTTACGTTGACGATTCATTGAATAATCTGAGAAGTTATACGGATTCGTCATTGAATGCCATGAGAAGTCATACTGATTTTTATATTGATGCCTCGTATACACAATTAAAAACCTATACGGATTCTTCGTTAAATACTTTGAGAACTTATACGGATTCTTCTTTGAATGCCTTGAGAACTCATATGGATTCTTCGTTGAATGCATTGAGAACTCATACGGATTCTTATATTGATGCTTCTTATACACAAATGAAAAACTATACGGATTCTTCGTTGAATACTTTGAGAACTTATACGGATTTTTATATTGATGCTTCTTACACACAAATGAAAAACTATACGGATTCTTCTTTGAATACTTTGAAGACTTATACTGATTCTTATATTGATGCTTCTTACATACAAATGAAAAACTATACGGATTCTTCTTTGAATACTTTGAAGACTTATACTGATTCTTATATTGATGCTTCTTACACACAAATGAAAAACTATACGGATTCTTCTTTGAATACTTTGAAGACTTATACTGATTCGTCATTGAATATATTAAAAACCCATACGGATTCTTATATTGATGCATCTTATACACAATTGAAAAACTATACGGATTCTTCTTTGAATGCCTTGAGAAGTCATACTGATTCGTCATTGAATATATTAAAAACCCATACGGATTCTTATATTGATGCTTCATATACACAATTGAAAAACTATACTGATTCTTCTTTGAATGCTTTAACGAGTTATACCGATTCGTCATTGAATGCATTGAGAACTCATACGGATTCTTATATTGATGCTTCTTATACTGAATTAAAAACCTATACGGATTCTTCATTGAATGCATTGAGAAGTCATACGGATTTTTATATTGATGCTTCCTACGCCCAATTAAAAACCTATACGGATTCTTCATTGAATGCCTTGAGAACTCATACTGATTCTTATATTGATGCTTCCTACGCACAATTAAAAACCTATACGGATTCTTCATTGAATGCCTTGAGAACTCATACTGATTCTTATATTGATGCTTCCTACGCCCAATTAAAAATCTATACGGATTCGTCATTGAATACTTTGAGAACTTATACCGATAATTACATTGACGCTTCTTATATAGAATTAAAAAGTTACACAGATTCTTCTTTGAATTTGAAAGCACCTATTGCTTCTCCAACATTTACTGGTACTGCAACAATTCCAAATGCGAATATTATCACGTTGAATACTATTGGGGACTCTTCATTAAACGGTAATGTTATTATTGGCAAGGATTTAACTATTCATGGAAGATTAAACATACAAAATTATACCAATCAAAATATTATTAATACAACCACTACTACATATCAATTAATTGTAAGTGAAGATTTATCTTTAAATGGACGGCTAGTTGTATCTGGGGATGTTTCCATAAACGATAATCTACATGTGAATGGTAATATTACCACTCAGACTTTGCCAACTTCTGATAATTCAACCAAAGTCGCAACGACTGCATTTATTAAAAATCAAAATTATTCCACATTGTCTTATGTGGACGATTCATTGAATAATCTGAGAACATATACGGATTTGTCTTTGAATAATTTAAGAACTCATACTGACTCTTATATTGATGCCTCCTATAGTGAGTTGAAGACCTATACTGATTCTTCATTGAATAATTTGAGGACTCATGCTGATTCTTATATTGACGCTTCTTATACACAATTAAAAACCTATACGGATTTGTCTTTGAATAATTTGAGAACTTATACCGATAATTACGTTGACGCTTCTTATACACAATAACCTATACGGATTTGTCTTTGAATAATTTAAGAACTCATACCGATAATTACGTTGATGCGTCTTATACACAATTAAAAACCTATACGGATTTGTCTTTGAATAATTTGAGAACTTATACCGATAATTACATTGACGCGTCTTATACACACTTAAAAACCTATACTGATTCATCGTTGAATAATTTGAGAACACATACTGATTTATATATAGACGCATCGTATGCTGCATTGAAGAGTTATACCGATACATCGTTGAATAATTTAAGAAGTCATACCGATAATTACATTGATGCCTCCTATAGTGAGTTGAAGAGTTATGCTGACTCGTCGTTGAATCTAAAATCAACCATCGCATCACCTACTTTTACGGGAACAGCTACTATTCCTACTGCAAATATTACTAGTTTAAATAACTCAGGGGATGCGTCTTTTGTTGGTAATATGTCAATTGGCGGAAATGTATCTATGAATAATATATTAGATTTATCTGGTTCTCTCATTACTCATAATAATGTAAATGTATATGGTATAATCAATCAATATACTACAACATTAGACCAAGGTTATATTGTCAATTATAATAATGTATCTGGAAATGGGGATATATCTGCAAATGGTATTATATTAGAGAAAAGTACTCATGGCGAAAACTCAGTATTTGGTATTTCTGCTGGTACATCTTTAACCAGTGGTACAAATAATACTATTGTTGGTTATAATGCCGGTAATAATGTAACTACTGGTACAAATAATATTATTATTGGTAGTAATGCTACTTCATCTACGAATACTGTCTCCAACGAAATAACATTGGGTAATAATTCTATTTCTGTATTACGATGTCAAGCTAGTTCTATTACATCTTTAAGTGATGCTCGCGATAAGAAAAATATAGAAGAATTGTCATTAGGATTAGATTTTATTAATAAATTAGAACCGGTCAAATTTGATTGGAATACCAGAGATGGCAGTAAAGTTGATATACCAGAATTTGGGTTTATAGCACAACAATTATTAGAAGCACAAGAAAAATCGAATATCATTGTTCCAAATTTAGTCAATGATACAATACCTGAAAAATTAGAAGCATCATATGGTACGTTACTTCCAATCATGGTAAAAGCTATAAAAGATTTATCTTCAATTATTTCAAATCAGCAGGAGGAAATTAATAGTTTAAAGGATAAACTTTCAAAAATATTTTAATTTCATTTTTCACTAATACAATAATGTAAAATAAATAATTTTATATTATTCTAGTTATTATGCATGTGATATTGAATTATATTTAGTAAAATATATATTTTGAATTATCGTAATTGCGTGACAAAAAATATCTATAATTTCTATAATAGATATTTGAATGGGTTGGTTGGACTTGTCTAATGTTTCAAATATATTTCGGCAGTCATATGTGAATGGGTTTTTAGATGTATCCAGAACACTTATCGTAAGAGGTGATGCATCCATGAATGGTAATTTGTTTGTCGCTGGTAATTTAAATAGTATAACACCCTCTACAGATGATAATTCTAGTCGTGTAGCAACAACTGAATTTGTAAAAAATCAATCTAACACAACTGTTTCTTATGTGGATTCTTCATTAAACACATTGAGAACTTATACGGATAATTCGTTGAATTTGAAATCAAGTATTGTCTATGTAGATTCTTCACTGAATGCTTTGAGAACTCATACAGATTCATCATTGAATGCTTTAAGAACTCATACGGATAGTTATATTGATGCTTCCTATAGTGAATTGAAGACATAC
>RHAI01000009.1 GCA_010028705.1 bacterium | reverse complement strand
GATATCCTGCGAGTCAGTATGCGCCTTGGCCAACACCTTATGAGCCTCTTTAGCTGCCTGATCAGAAACCTGCTTTGCTTTTTCTGTCGCTGCGTGGACAATTTGATCAGCCGAATTTTTTCTCGTTTTGTACAGGACCAAGAGCGCCCCAATGCCCAGAAACGAAACTACACTTGTAATTAGTAGTGGTATCATCGTCCCTACTCCTCTCGAACATCGTCCGGCATTGGAACCTCGGAAACATGGGCGCGAATTTTACCTTCAAGATCTTTAACGATTTGAGGGTTCTGTTTCAAAAACGTTTTTGCAGCCTCTCGTCCTTGTCCCATTCGCTCCCCATTTACCGAAAACCAAGTGCCACTCTTTTCGACAAAATTTAAATTAACAGCAAGATCCAACAAATCGGCCTCTCTCGAAAAGCCTTTCCCAAATTCTATTTCCAATTCAGTATATTTGAACGGTGGTGCAACTTTATTTTTAACAATTTTGATTTTGACTTTGTTGCCAGTAATATCGACCCCGGACTTAATTGAATCAACTTTGCGAATATCGATTCGAATTGTGGAATAAAACTTTAATGCGCGTCCCCCCGGAGTAACTTCTGGATTACCAAACATAACGCCTAATTTTTCCCGTACTTGGTTAACGAATATAACGATTGTATTGGATTTATTAACGATTCCAGTCAATTTCCGTAATGCTTGAGACATCAATCGAGCCTGCATGCCCATTTGAGGATCACCCATATCCCCTTCGATCTCAGATTTTGGCACCAACGCGGCTACCGAATCAATTACAATAAGATCAATGGCTCCTGAACGAACTAAAGTCTCAGCAATTTCGAGCGCTTGTTCGCCATAATCAGGCTGTGATATGAACAACGAATCTAAGTTTACTCCTAATTGCTCAGCATAGGTCGGATTCATCGCATGTTCAGTATCAATAAAGGCACAAACCCCACCTTGGCGCTGAGCCTCAGCCACCGCATGAAGAGTCAATGTGGTTTTTCCAGATGATTCTGGACCAAATATTTCGATAATTCGGCCCCGAGGATATCCCCCGCAGCCCAGAGCAAGATCCAGAGAAAGCGCACCCGACGAGATGGTCGATAAACTTAATCTTGGCGAATCCCCCAATTTCATTATCGCCCCTTTTCCGTGGCTTTTTTCTATCTGCGCAATTGCAAAGCTGAGCGCTTTAACCTTATTTTCATCCATTACTTTCAAACCTCCAAGCATTATTGGCGTTAAACTAGCCATCGTTGAGCCCTCGCTCCAGCGAACATGACAACCAATTGCGTAAAAATCCTAATGCAGCATTAACGGAACGCGTGCGTACTTGAGTACGATTTCCTGCAAACTCAAATCGTTTTACAGTCGTCTCACTTTTAAATTTAAACCCTACGAACACAGTACCAAGTTCGACTTTCGAAACAGCATCCCCACTAGGCCCAGCTAGTCCAGTCGTCGATATCGCAACACTACTTCCGGTAACACGAGAAACCCCTTCTACCATTTCTCTGGCTACCGCCTCACTAACGATTCCATGGTCTCGAATCGTCGAAGGAAGAACTCCACACAATTTGATTTTCAGTATCGGAGAATAACAAATAAACCCTCCGACAAAATACGTTGAACTTCCAGGGTATTGACTCAATTTTGAGCCAATAAGTCCGCCGGTTATCGACTCCGCTACGGAAATCGATACCCCTGATTTACTTAACAACCGGGCAACATCCGCAACTAACCGTCGATCGAAACCTATCGAAGCGTCGTCGAGTGCCTGTTGAAACAGCAAAGCGTCCAATAGTAATTTACACCAAAGCCAACACTATGGGCCAGTAGATAATTACCGCGATGCGACCAGCTGAATGGATCTCCTTAATTCTTCCGCTCGGGTTACATCTTCCCAGGGAAGCGCCAAATCAGTTCGCCCAAAATGGCCGTACGCTGCGGTCTGCCGATAGATTGGACGATTAAGTCCCAATGATCGGATTATTCCGGCAGGCGTCAACTCGAAATTATCACGAATCAGGGCCACAATTTGCTCCTCGGAATAGTCTGATGTTCCCCGGGTATTTGCTAACACTGAAATCGGTGTTGACACTCCAATAGCGTACGCCAACTGAATTTCGACTTCGTCGGCGATCCCCGCCGCAACGATGTTTTTTGCAATATACCGTGCCATATATGCACCAGACCGGTCTACTTTAGTACAATCTTTGCCCGAAAATGCACCGCCACCATGGGACGCCCATCCCCCATATGTATCGACAATAATTTTGCGCCCAGTGAGACCGGTATCACCATGTGGCCCACCAATGACAAACCGACCCGTTGGATTAATGTAGTATCTTGTTTTTTCGTCTAGTAGCTCGGATGGAATCGACTCTCGAATTACGTAGTTCTGAACGTCTTGGGAGATTTTTTCTAAGGAAACATCGGGGTCATGTTGTGTAGAAATAACAACCGCATCCACACGAATCGGAGTCCTACCGCTGTACTGAACGGTAACTTGTGCTTTCGCGTCAGGGCGGAGATAGGGAATGGTCCTACTTTTTCTAAGCTCTGATAGTCGACGCACCAAATCATGGGACAATTGAATTGGCAAAGGCATAAGAGCATCCGTTTGACGACACGCGTATCCAAACATCATCCCTTGGTCCCCAGCGCCTAATTCTTTACGCAAACCTTCCCCTTCATTTACACCCTGGGCAATGTCTGGACTTTGACCATGAACAACATTTAAAACAGCACAACTATCCGCATCCAATCCAAAATCAGGATTCGTATACCCAATGTCCCGAGCCGTCGATCGCGCAATATTTTGGAAGTCAATTTGGGCTGAACTAGATATTTCACCTCCAATCATTATCATTCCAGTGGTAGTAAACACCTCAGCCGCCACCCTAGCCGACGGATCTTGGGCCAACACCGCATCTAAAATAGAATCCGAGATTTGGTCGCAGATTTTGTCAGGATGCCCCTCGGACACCGATTCCGAACTAAAAAAGTAAGTCATATTATTCTCCTATTGGTAAGATTTACCCATGTACATAAATTGCATATTTGATGGCTTTACTATACCGCATTTTTCTTTGCCCGTTCTACAAGTTCAACGGCAAAGATTCCGGCCTCCCCCGACACCACTGGCTGTTGACCTAAGTTAACAGAGGTCAAAAATGCCGATAATTCCCCGATTAACGGGGGAACAAATGCTGAGGGCGCTATCACAACATTTCGACTAGGATCATCAAACTCGATTTTTTCAATAGACTGTTTTAAAAAGTCAATTTTCACCAATGCATTTTCAAAATATATGCTTGCTGACCGATTGCGAACGGGAGAATTCCAACCAACAGAAATGCTTGCAATAGCCTTCGAGTATTGAACGGAAATAATAGCTGAATCGGGGCGATCTGGTAATCGAGCCGAGGTGAATACAGTTGAAAGATGAGTCACATGTTTTCCTAGAACCATGGCCATAATATCCAAATCATGAACCGCTAAATCGACCAACACATCCGCATCAAAAATTTGGACTGGAAGTGGGCTGACTCGCTCAGAAGAAAATGAAATCGGACGGCCCAAACCGCCATCAGTCAGCCATTGAGATAGAACCGCAATTGCAGGATTAAAGCGTTCAATGTGCCCAACTTGTAAAATCAAATTTTTACGAGCCGCTAAGTCAGACAATATCCGGCCTTCGGCAGCAGTTGGAGCAATCGGCTTTTCAACCAAAACATGCACCCCTGCCTCCAACAACATTTGGGCATGCTCAAAATGCAAACTCGTTGGAGATGTTACCGAAACTAAGTCGACGGATTTGGATTCAATAAGTTTGTCTATTGAACTATACCCCGTGACACCATTGGATTCAAAATTCCGTCTCCTTTCCGCGTCAATATCAACAACGGCAACAACTGTCGCTCCGGGAACGTCCCCCCAGTGTTTCACATGGTGCCGCCCCATATTTCCCAAACCAATTACTCCGACCTTAAGACGTTTGGTCATAAATTCCTCGAATCAATTATTAGAAAACAACGTAGGCATTTTGGTATTATCTCCATCCTCATCCAAAAACGCCAAAATAAATCGACCTTCCATGTTATTCGGATCGATACTTAACAACTGCCGATATTCCTCCATCGCTTCATAATCACGTTCTAATTTAAGATATACTCTTGCAAGATTTAAATATGGAAATTGTGGCGATTCATAATGTTTCGCCTGCTTGGCTTTTTTCAACCACACTATCGCTTCATCTAACCGCCCTAAGTCGATAAGGTAAGACCCAATATCGTTATACGCATTGCCAAATTCAGGATCAAGCAAAATGGCGTGTTTGCATAATTCTATACATTCCTCAAGTTCAGAATCGTAACTCAGCATCCACGCCCAAAGTGTATAGCCTTCGGGCGTAGGAAAAATTGAAACGCTTTCTTTGAACTTATCCAACGCTTGCTGGGTATTGCCCTCTAACAAGAGATTACGCCCTTCTTGAATTAATTCGTATGCCTGGTCTTTATCACGTGTCATTCTGCCATTCCATCGGTTTTATAGTCAGTCGTCCAAGTAAATAATCTTTATAAATCCTATTAATTATCCCGGTAACCGGAACCGCAATCAATAAACCAAATCCGCCCCATACATTTCCGCCGACAATTAACGCAATCAAGGTTAATAACGGATCAAGCCCAACTGTACCACCTACTATTTTAGGAGTTAAAATAAAACTCTCGATCATTTGTGCCACGATAAACACTCCGATCACGGCTAAAACGTTTAGGACGTTTCCACCTGAAATAAGGACCGTTAAAACACCGATCAAAATACCGCCGGCGAACCCAAGGTATGGCACCAAATTAAGAAAACCAGAAATGTATCCGATAATCAAACCATACGGGACACCCCATATCCAAAGACCAACAGCATAGAGCGTACCTAGAGATACACAAACAATTAACTGGCCCCGAATATAGCCGCTAAGGATGGCATCGGAGATCCTCAAAAAATATTTAAAAGAGTCATGTAATTTCGGCGGCAAGATCCGTTTTACTTGCCCGGGGATAAGGTGCAATCGGGCAAGGCCGTAGTAAAGGAAAATCGGAAACAACGAAATATTTATTAATGAAGAAGCCGTTGCAGATATTTTCCCAGACAAACTTTGAGCCGATGATGTTACTGATCCGATGATACTATTTACATACTGAGCCCCCAACTGTTGAAGTAACGGTAATAAATTGTACCGCCAAACTATAGATCCCAGGCCATTTCGACTTAGGTAGTTCATTAACTGATAATAACTCCGGGTCAGATATCGCGGGGCATTTTCAAAAAAATGGAATAATTCCATTACGATTCCTGGTAGAACAAAAATCGAAACTACGAATAATAATGTCATCATCAGAAGAAAAACTATCCACACGGCCAACCATCGGGGAATATTAAACTTCGTCAAGAACCTCACAAGGGGATTCAACAAATACGCCGCTGAAAACCCGCTGGCCAGCGGAAAAACAGCATCGTCAATCGATATAACTATCCAAGCGATGAGTGCCCAGATTGCAACTGGAATGGCAAAGGTTCTTATTTTCAAAAAAAAATCCTGACCTCTCATTGCTTAGATGACACATTGACTGTAGATTTGAACGACAGTGAATCCGCTGCAGTGTTGTTGTTAGTACCCGACAAATAGGCCCCTCTCGTATATTTATTTCGAGGGTCCCATATCTGCCACCCCACCAAATTCGAATCATATGTCGCTTTAATTTGGGCCCTAACTTTCTGTGCATCATAAACCGCCCCAAGGTTAAAATCCTGAAGCCATGGCCGAAGTTTTCTGGGATTTTGATTCGCGGCAACAAGCCGGGCGACCCCGTGAGTCATCGCAAAATAAACAATATCGTAGGGATGTTCAGCCGGATTAGAGTACCCGTTGAACCCACGAGGGTAATGAGACGGGTAAACCATGGGACATATATAGTCAAAATATGGGGCGGCGGATTCCAGATACTGACCAATATTGACATCATCTGCCGAGGTCATCGTCATACCAAACAAGTCCGCCGAAATTGGAACGTTAATCTCAGCTAATTGAGTGTGGAGGTGGGAAAAAAAATCGGTGATAACGGCTTCCTTTTTTGTCATACGCCGAGCGCGGGTAGTGTTTCCGGAACATACTTGATTATGCACAAGCAAATTTGGCGATGCATCCATTTTCAGAAATCGCGGGCTCGACACAGGGAATACAGCATTTGCCATATTACCGTCCGTCGGGTACCGCACATAATCAAAATTGATCTCATCAAATCCAAGATTTGCAGATGCTTTCGCCAGACGAACAATGTAATTCCAAAATTGAGTCGACGCAGGATCAATATAATTCAAGCCATTTCTATCCCTCCATACAATCCCATCTCGGGATTTGACGGCCTGACTTGGAAATAGCTTAGCGTACATCGGATCCTGAAACACAGTTATCCGCCCAATTACGTAAATATTTTTTTGGTGTGCAGCCAAAATAAATTCTTTAATATCTTTAATTCGATCCTCTTCTACATTCATAGACGCCAATACGGGATCCCCAGTAATAAACGATATCTTCCCTGAGTAGTCTTTAATATCTAACACGAGTGCATTTACCTCGGACTGATCAATAAACTCCAGCAGCTGACTCCGCCAACCTGGGACGGTGGCCACCCAACTGGTCATATAAATGGCTTTAACCGCTTCAGGAGGGGAAATGTGTTTAACAGCGGGTATTACACTATGAAGAGTCGTAATATTGTCACTCGGATTGTCTGACTCTTTCAACAATCGGTGCGTTCCAGTTCGGGATGTCCCACAAAGTATGATGTAGCTCGAAACTCCTAAAGTAACGAAGATTGCAAGTCCAACGAAAAAACTGATTGGCCGAACACCCTTCGAACCGCTATTTTTCTCCATGAAGTATTCCCTCTTGTACCGGTGATGACGTCGAGCTATGCATCATATAACGTATCGCAATTTTTGAAAAATAACGATTTAACACAGTACTTCGAGTATTAAAGAGGTTTAATGAGTAGCAGATAGGGGAAAAATTAACGATGTGTAACCTGAACTGGAACACAGGAGGGACAATATGGGCCACGAATTACAACGTTTTGACGGTATAATAGTACTCGAAGGCCTATTTTTTTTACGCCCATATTTAATAAAATCTAAATCTGATTTTGTACAAAAAACGTTTCAAGGACTATTTGAATACGTCAATTTCAACTAAAAATGTTCCTGTTTGTGTAATCCCCCGCCCTTAAAAACTGGGGGGGGATGGAAGTCATCGAGTGCACCCACTCTGGTTAAATTAAGAGTAGTGGTCACTCCAGTTAATCCGATTTAACTATCTAAGCTCCAATAAAGTTCAATCTATTTACGGCAACAGTGATACTGGTCAAAGTACTCGTTCGAGATGATTTTAAGTCGCTGACGGTTCCAAAATACAATTTGAAATCGGAACTCATATCACTAATTATCTGTTTAATAATTTCGTCTATCGATAAATTTGAACGATATTCAAGTGCAAGCTTTACCAACGCTAACTTCCTCATTTTAATCGTCTGAAGAAGAATCCCTTTATGAGCAATTTCCCATTGAGTTTTAGCATCAATTGACTTAACAGCAAGCTCTAACCAGCGCAATTCAAATTTTTGTTCAATCAAATCCATTGCATTAATAACCAATTCCCCGAGAGGGATATTATACTTAACGTGTAAAAACACAACTTCAGGAACCGAATTTAATAAATCGAGAGATGCAATTTGCTTCACGTTTGAATCAGAAAATCCTCGATTTGCCCATTTGCTTAACCCCGATCGACTGAGATTTACTCGACCTAAAATCTCCGATGATATCGATTGTATCAAGCGAGAATACTCAAAATTAATATCAAACGCCGGTATTAAAAGCAGTGTTTGCACCCAATCGGAAATATGGTTCTCTAATTCAATCAGGGCTGCATATTTATCGACTTCTGCAACCGTATCCCGAGTTATTGTCCGTCGAAGTTCAGGAAAATTATACGCCGAATCAAGTAGATAATACGCTTTTGCAATATCAGCCACTGCTTTTCCCGTAGCTTGTTGTGATTGGAAGAAAAACAGTATTCCGGCTTGATTCACGATTCGATTGGTTAATATCGTTCCCAAAATATTCCGCTGCAAACGGTGATTAGGCATAGATATCCCAACTCGATTCCTAATAGAAAGAGGGAAGTAACCCTCGTAAAACCCCTTAAAATAGGGATCATCTAAAATATCTGCAGCCATTAACTGGTCATATATCATCATTTTAGTGTAGGCCTGAACGGTTGCCAAAATCGGCCGAGGCATCGTATGCCCATTACCACCCATAGCTTCCAAATCGGCAAAATCAGGCAGTTGCTCGGTTTTTGAATCTAAAAATCCGGAACCAACATAGCTTTGTATTAATTTCACGAAAATACTGAATTGCTTCTTCGACCGGATTGCATCGCATGATAGCAACCGATGTTGGCCCCTATTATTTGCCAACACTAACTCCGAAACTTCATTAGTAGCTAATTCAAGCAACGAATTCCGGTCGTCATTATCCTTTAAAACGCCGACCTCTAATAACTGCCGCAATAATATTTTTATATTGACCTCATAATCGGACATGTTTACACCGGCCGAGTTGTCAATAGCGTCTGTATTGATCCGCCCCCCGGATAACGCGTATTCAATCCTAGCCGGCTGTGTTACACCCAAATTAGCGCCCTCTCCAATAACCTGAGCTTTGCAATCCGTTATATCAATACGGACCGAATCATTTGCGACGTCACCTACCGACACATTGGATTGACTCGATGCCTTGAAATACGTGCCAATGCCTCCAAGCCACACTAAATCTACTTTGGCTTTTAATATATACCGAATTAATCCTTCGCCAGTTACGGTAGCCTCTTTAATCCCGAAAACGTCTTTCATCTCAGGACTCACAAGAATTTCTTTGGCGTTGCGTTCAAAAACTCCACCGCCATTGCTAATTAACGAGTGATCATAATCAGTCCAAGCACTTCGAGGCAAATCAAATAACCGTT
Organism: bacterium; assembly: GCA_010028705.1. Taxonomy (GTDB): domain Bacteria; phylum Margulisbacteria; class Marinamargulisbacteria; order SXXA01; family SXXA01; genus RHAI01. Next base: position 29,875 of record RHAI01000009.1, on the reverse strand, counting down.
TTCTCTCAGTCCAACTTGTCTGTGAATCGGGAGTGGGATCGACAAATACATGCGCATGATTAAACGCCGCAAGAAGTCTTAAATTTTTACTTAATAACATCCCGTTTCCAAATACATCGCCGGACATATCACCAATCCCAACTGCAGTAAATTGGTCATTTTCAATATTTTTACCTAGTTCCAAAAAATGCAGCTTCACGCATTCCCAAGCCCCTCGAGCTGTAATGGCTTCTTTTTTATGATTGTAACCAATGCTACCACCTGACGCAAAAGCATCTCCCAGCCAAAACCGATAGCGGTCAGCCATATCATTCGCAATATCCGAAAATGATGCGGTTCCTTTATCGGCCGCTACGACTAGGTATGGATCCAAGCCATCGTACGCTAGAACATTGTGGGGATTAGAGGTTTCGCCATCACCGGTAATATTGTCAGTGATATCCAACAATGCCCCAATAAATTTGCGATACTGTTTAACCGATTCAGTAGCGGCAACGTCCTTTGAGATTAAGGGTTTCTTTACTACAAATCCACCTTTGGAGCCTACCGGGACGATAACAACATTTTTCGTTTGCTGTGTCTTTACGAGCCCGAGAACCTCTTTCCTAAAATCATCGTGTCGATCCGACCAACGGAGTCCGCCTCGGGCAATAGGTCCAAATCGAAGATGGGTACCTTCCATTCCAACATCATGAACATATATTTCGCGATAAGGTGCTGGAGCTGGCACAAAAGGCACTTTTTTTGAGTCTAACTTTATCGAAATTGATGTGTCGGCTGCATTTTTAACGACATAAAAATTAGTACGTAATGTCGCCTCGAACAAATTAAATATCTGTTTCAATATAAGATCTTCATTCACGTCCGATACAGTCGAGAGAGTCGAAAAAAAACCTTTACTCGCGGGGGTCAAAAGATTCGCTTCCCGATGTTGAACGGTACCGAATTCAGGATCAGGTGAAAATTTTATTTGGAAATATTGAAATAATGCGACTACAGAATCTGGATAACGCTGCAATACAGAATTTACTTTTTCTCGGCTTATTTCAGGGACAAGTTGACAAAATAAATTCCGATAAGTCTGAAACAAATTTATGGCCCGCCAATCCATTTGAGCGGAAATGGCTAACGCGTTTAAAGAATCGTTTTCAGTATTGCCTTCAAACACTTCAGTAAGCAACGTATTTATTAACGTTTTGTATATTTTTTCATCCAATTTAGACTGATCACCATTTCCAAACCGAAATGAATGGATGTAGCCGTAAAGCTCTGATTCAGGACCAATTCTAGTAGTTAATTCGTCGAATACGTACAAGCCCAAATTTTGTAAAACCGGCATAATATGAATTAAATCAATTTTAGTTGTGTTGTAGATACTTAAAACGGACGCCTTGTCCTTTAACGATGAATTAACGGTGGTCACCGCCGCAAGATCAAATTGAATCCGGCGCTCATGGGTTACTTTCTCTAAAAAAATTATGTCATTGACGGTTTCCGCAGGGGTTCGCCGCACTTTGTGATGCGAAGGAAATGCATGCAGGTATCGCGAATGCAACAAGAGCCCCGTTTTGCCCGGAAATTCTGCTAAAATCGCGTCACGAAGGCGGTCTTCCCACGGACGAATTAAGTCGCGTAAAGCTCCTTGAATTTTATCAATCTGCTCAGCCGCACTGCCTAATAATTCCGAATCAAAATAAAAGTGCAGTCGTTTATGATCCGGACCGTCAATTTCAACGATTTCGATACCCACAGTCTGGATAGTTGACTGCAGATATTGGCTAATTAAATCTATGTTTGACCGACTATATAGCGCCTCTGGAATCGAAACAAGTAATAAGGTCCTCCCCAGGCTCGCATTAACCTTACTATAACAATACAATGCACTAGGGTTTGTTATTGATAGAACCGAGTCAACAACGAATTGCAAATCATCAGTGCTGCAACGAAATAATTCAGCCTTTGGAATCGATGTAAATATACGAATCACTTCATTATAATCATAACTACCTGGAAACATTCGACGAGACTCAAAAATCGTCTTCATTTTCAAATGAATCAAAGGAGTTTCCCAGTTTTTAGCCAATAAGGAACTACGTTTGAGTAGGCCAACAAAATTATATTCAATTACAGCATTATCTTTACAGCATTTAATACTAAGTCTCATTAATGGTTCAAATCGTTGAATTGGGGAAATTACAGGAAATGTATCAAATATATACGGGGAGTCAGATTGCCTTAATTTCCAGCTGTGCTCGACTAACCCCGATTCGATCGAGGGATCAAGTGCACGATAGGATTCTGAAAGTATACCTAACCCATCCTGCACGGTTGTTCCCAACGCCGAATGGACAACTGTTGATGCCCCAAAAACTGAAAAATTCTCTTCGTCTAACCATGACACCAAATCCACCCACTCCTCCTTCGGTTGATCGGATCCTAGTGGATTTTCCATAATATTTTTACTCATCGAGCGTAACTGCCGAAATAAATCGGTTTGCGCCAATTGAGCGGATTGTAAAGCGTCAATATGCCGTTTAATACGGCCCAAAAATTTATCTAACTGATCGTTTTCCAGACCCTCAAATTCGATATAGGTGGTTGACACTAAAAAGGATTCTTCATCAGGCTCTGAAATCGACGATACAACCGTTTCTCCATCGGCATCGCGATCGAGTCGAACCGCCAAAATAGGATGGATTAATTTAGTTATTCGACAATCGTACTCTTTAAACACTTCGCCCAAGGTCAACACCATATACATTGCATCGGGAACCACATACTCAAGTAAACGCCGGCCATTGCCCGATAGGTCCTCGCTTTCCAGAGTCGCCAACCGTACGTTACCGGCAGGAATAGCTGAAATGAAAAAATCGAACCGCTCCTTCAAAAACACCTCTATATTGACATCATTGTCTTGAAATAATCCACTTGTTGAATTTGCGCGAAGATACTGCGTTGCGAATTGCAATAGAAGCGTGTCCCCGTTTAAAGACGCAACAATGTTATCAATAAATCTATCTTTCTGACTTAATACTAAGGAATTCGAATGTTCCACTGTTATTCACCTCCTACTTTTGGGGCCCCAAACTTGTACCCATAATCATAACTGGACTGGCTATAAAAATGGACGAGTAAGTTCCCGTTATAGTTCCCATTAAAAGGACAATACAAAATGGACGTATGGTCTCTCCGCCAAATATCAATAGCGCTACAAGAACAATAACAACCGTCAGAACTGTATTGATTGTTCTACCTAACGTTTCCCGGATCGACTGATTGACAAGAGCTACCAGGTTGATGGCTTGCTTTTGATTTTTCAACATATTGATATTGTCTCGAATACGATCAAAAATAACAATTGTATCGTTAATAGAATACCCCAGAATAGTTAACAATGCGGCAACAAATGCGGAATTGATCTCTATACCCAAAATAGACGCTAAACTCATCATTATGAGGGCATCGTGAAGAGTCGCTCCCAACGCTCCCCATCCATAGGAAAATTCAAAACGCCAACTAATGTACGCCATCAAGGCAATGGCGACACACACAGTGATAACCATGGCTTGATTTCGTAATTCCTTACCCATCGATGGTCCAACATAATCAATTTCCAGCACCTCATTTGCCCCTAATCGGGACGTAAGGGCACCTCGAATTTTTAAACTTTGATCCGAGGAAACTTTGGCCGTTTTTATTACAACATCCTGGTCCCCAGACAGTTGAATTGAGGAATTACCCAAATTAAATTCCTCCAATACCCTGCGTACTTCGGCAATAAATTTTGAGGATTCGATCTGAAACTTTTCTTTATTACGCCCGGAATGCCGGTATTTTTCAGCCAGACCGTCAAATCGCAATACCATCGTACTTCCCCCAGCAAAATCGCTGCCAAAATTTAATACTGGCTCATTTTTAATAAATCGAAGTCCCATTAAAAAAAATCCAATGGTGATTAATAGTGCCGACACTGAAAACCAAAGATTTTTTTTCTCAATTATTTTAACAGTAGTCATTAATACCTCCTTATTTCACAGAAATACTAGTTGCACCCTTTGAATACTGGGTAAAGGCAACCAACAGCATTCGTGTTACCGTAATCGCAGTAAACATGCTTACCAAAATACCAACGGATAGTGTAACGGCAAAACCCCGAATTGTACCTGTCCCAAACCAAAACAACACGACGGTAGCGATCAATGTACTGACATTCGAATCAACAATCGTGTAAAACGCTTTATCAAACCCATCCGCAATAGCGGCTTTAACACTTTTACCTAGATTTCTTTCCTCTTTAATTCGTTCGAAAATAATGACGTTCGCATCGACAGCAATGCCGATAGTAAGGATGAAGCCGGCTATTCCAGGCAAAGTTAGGGTAGCGCCAATCAATTTAAGTGCTGAAAAAAATATAAATACGTACAACAACAAGCCGACGCTTGCCATTATTCCCGGTATGCGATAAACCGCAATCATAAACAAACACACCCCAACGAAACCTATAACACCCGCCACACGGCTCTTCTCGATTGAATCTTTACCCAACGTTGGCCCAACTACTTTATTTGACACAATCTCTACAGGAACTGGCAAAGCTCCGGCTTTTAGCTGAATAACTAAATCACGAATCTCCTGCACCGAAAATTTACCTGATATCTGCGCCCGTCCACCAGAGATAGGCTCATTAACATTGGGTGCCGATATAATTTTCCCATCCAATATGATCGCGAGCGGTCGCCCAACCGATCTAGCCGTTACGGATTTGAATTTTTCGGCCCCCTCTGAAGAAAACTCGATATTAACCACAGGTTCGCCGTACTGATTTTGTCCGGGTGAAGCCAACTTCAAATCCCCTCCGGATAAGGCTACTTTTTTCAAAATAATCGGACGTTCCGAAACTACCCGCCCCTGCGCATCATACTGGACAACTTTATCAACCCTGGAATCGGGGCCTGCAAGAACAGCGATCTGCTCCGCATTCATGCTAACAATTTCCGCTGGAGCCCATTCAGCCTCAACAAATTCTAACTGTGCAGTATCTCCGATGACGTGTAAAGCACGATCGGGATCTTGAACACCAGGAAGCTCAACAATGATTTGCCTCAAGCCTTTACGAGAGATAATGGGTTCGGCCAACCCCAAATTATCGACCCGATTACGAATGACTTTTAAGACCCCCTCAACGGCGTCGTTGTCTACGCTAACAGCCTCCGTATCTTTAGCCTCTAACACAAGCCGAGATCCGCCCTGTAGATCGAGACCTAAGTTAATAGGGAAATAAAAAAATGCAGCCCCACTAAGTAAGATTACGGCTAACACAATGAATATTCGATAACGACTATTAACCATATTTATAAAGGTCCTCCCGTAAATAATTGAAAAAAATGCACTTATTTCTTGTCCTTCATATGGGGGAAGGCGATGACGTCCCGTATACTTGCGGAGTTGGTTAGAAGCATGATAACTCGATCAATACCAATCCCCAATCCCCCTGTGGGCGGCATTCCGTACTTTAGTGCGGTGACAAAATCACTATCCATGTGATGGGCTTCATCCCACCCGGATTCCATCGCACGCCGTTGGTCTTCGAACCGGTCATTTTGCTCGATTGGGTCATTTAATTCTGAATAAGCATTCGCTACTTCCATTCGAGCAATAATTAATTCAAAGCGTTCAACCAAATCGGGGTTACCTCGCTTGCGCTTTGCCAACGGGGATGTTTCCCACGGGTAATCAATGATAAAAACAGGTTGTATTAGATGGGACTCTACCGCTTTGTCATAAATAAAGTTTATCAACTCTCCTCGAACAGACTCAACCGAAGGATCAAGTCCCAATTCTAAAGCTTTGGAATAGAGAACCTCTAAACCCGAGTTGACATCAACTTGCGCGTAATCCATCAGTGCCTGTGCCTGAGTTATTCGCCTGAAGGGAGGAGTAAAGTCCAAGATTTCACCTTGGTACTCAATCGTGTAACTACCCGAGAGGTGTCGCACCAAAGTTGAAAGCAAATTTTCAGTTAGTTGCATAATATCTGAATAATCCGCATACGCCTGATACAACTCCAGAAGAGTATATTCGGGATTATGCTTAAATGATACCCCTTCATTTCTAAAAACGCGCCCAATTTCATATATTTTTTCAAACCCGCCAACAACCATTCGTTTCAGGGGCAATTCCAATGCGATCCGGAGAAAAAGATCTTGCCCAAGTTCATTATGATGAGTCTTAAATGGCTTGGCCGACGCACCACCATAAATCGATTGTAGAACTGGGGTTTCGACCTCTAAGAATCCCATGTCTGCCAAATAATTACGCAACTGGTGAATCGTTTTGGATCGAGTTTCAAAAACTCGTAATACGTCTCGGTTAGCAATTAAATCCACATAGCGTTGTCGATATCGAGTCTCCTTATCCTGCAAGCCATGAAATTTTTCTGGCAATGGATGGAGTGATTTTGAAAGCAACACAAATTCATGTATGTGAAGAGTAATTTCTCCCCGTTTCGATCTAAAAACATGCCCCGAAACACCAATAATGTCTCCAACATCTAAATGAACAAGCTCGCCTAAGACATGCTCACCAAGTCGATTTATGTTTGCGTAATATTGGATCGCCCCAGATTGATCGGTTAAATTTCCAAATGTGGCTTTTCCGTGACCACGCTTAGCAATAATCCGACCCGCAATACTAACAATCTTTTCAGACGATTCTTCTTCTCCCAAAGTATCAAATTCTTGAAGCAAGGGCTGGATAGAATGGGTTCGAACAAAATTATGGGGATACGGGTCCCGTCCGGATTCCCGATAAGCCGTCATTTTTATTGAGCGATTCTCTTCTTCAGTAATATGAGGATCGATTGCCTGAATCATCGACAACTACCGTCCAAACAGTGCCGAAACAGCTTCGACTTGGGAGCTATAAATCTGAATTTTCGCCGACATTTTAGTGATATCTAAGACTCGCCGAACGTCTTTAGTCGGATTTAAAAGTACCAAACGGCCACCACGTTGAGCCGCTTTCTTGTGGCCTTCAAACAATGCCCACAATCCCGACGAATCAATGTAACTTACAAACCCCATATCAACGACAAGATGGACGTAACCATCTTCAAAAACAGAGTTCACAACATCAACAAAATGAGCCTGATTCTCGATATCAAATTCGACGGCACCGTTTATCTCGTTAGTTTCTTCATCGTACTCTGAACAAATCTGCAATTTAGCAATTCGTTCGTCAATAACTTGCTTTACAATGTCCATACCCTTAATCTCCTTTACCGACCAAACCGTTAACGCCCGAAGTTGGGAAAAATAAATTACTACGATAGCACAGGCGCAATTAACTTGGGTACTAAGTTTTTGGCTTGATGTATTTTGTTAACCATAGTTCTGTGCCTACTTTTGCCGTTCGCTTGTAACGTACTCGATCCATTACTGTCTTGATTAAAAACACACCTAAACCTGAACCTTCTAACTCATCCAAATGCTCCTCACCTTTAGTTGATTTCTGCGCCATTCCTTGACCAAAATCGAGAATCATCACCTCAAGTCGATCAGAATAGATTGAAAATTGAAAAAGAATATCGCCCGTTTCATTACCGGAATACGCATGCTCTATGACATTTGTATGAGCCTCGTTAATCGCAAGTTTAATATCAAATACCTCCTCATCGGAAAAACCCATTTCAATGGCAATAACTTCGACTTCACTTCGGATCTTTTTAACAAATTTGGGCGAACTTTTCACCCGCACCCGCTTGACCTTTAATGGCTGCGCTTCAAAGACTACTGTGTGACTCAAATCAATTTTGAGAGTGACGACTGTGATGTCGTCCGATTGAGTGACTCCCTTGATAAACCGATTCACATGAGCAAAGATCTTATCGGTGATCCCCTTAGAGGAATAGCCCGAAAATTTCCGAATGACAGCCCAAGTTCGTTCCAAACCAAAACTCACGTTTTTGGCATTCCTGGCATCCACCACGCCATCAGTAAACACCGACAAAACATCTCCATCAGACAGCTGAATTTCCTTTTCCCCATATTGGGAGTCAAAAACAGCGCCTAATGGTAATCCCTCGGTATCGAGAGAATTAATTTGTCCGTCTGACAACCACACGGCGGGCTCGTGCCCAGCGTTTGAGTACCGAAGGCGAAGTGATTCAGGATCAAGTATTGCGTAAAACATAGGAACGAACTTATCAATTACGGGATCATTATATAAAAGCTGATTAATTTTAGTTAATGCAGCAGCGGGTTCGTAAACTTTTTGTAATTGTGAATGCAAAAGACTTTTAAGCATCGCCATAAACAAACCAGCCGACACTCCTTTGCCAACAATATCCGCGACACAAATGCCTATTTTACCGTCGTCGAGATAGAAAAAATCGTAAAAATCGCCTCCGATACCTCGTGCAGGAACGGACAAGGCCGAAAAGGTCAATTGATCACGTTCGGGAACGGATGCGGGCAATAACTTACTTTGAATATCGGTCGCAATCCGCAACTCCTGGTCTAATACTTGTTTTTTAACAGCCGCCTGATAGAGAATCGCATTTTTAATAGCAGTGCCCGACAGGGACATTATCGTATTAAGTGTACGAATGTCATCCTGGGAAATTTTGGGCAAGAGACCTCCAATTTTTCGAACAATACTTACGACACCTATCACTTCATTTTTCACCATTATCGGCAAACAAATGTAGCTTTCAATTTGCACTTTAAAATTATCTTTTTGTATTACTCGAGGATCCGTTTGATAATTCTCGACTACGCAGACATCTTTGTTTCGGACAACAAATTCCGACAAGGTCTCTCCCGACTTAAGTTGATAGTCCCTCCGAATTTTATCAGGAAAATTGCTATGAACTTTTGTAACCATTTTCTTACCCGAAAGTAATTGAATCGAGCCACCTTCGGCGCTTACAACGCTTAGAATAAACTGCATCAACACTGTCAGCATGTTGTCCAAATCATTAATAGATTTCATAATGACATTTACTTGAGAGATGGCCTCCAGTCGTTGCGCTTTGATACGATTACTTCGTTGAATATCAGTTATATCCCGCACAACCATTACGGTACCAATACGACCGTTGTCCAGGTCGAAAACTGGGGTCGCATTCACTAAATAAATACAATCGTTGTGAGCAACTTCTTGGTTGACATAGGCCTTGCGCGTGCGAAGACTCTGGCGATAAATCGGGGCTAATCCGAGAACCGATAATCGATCCGATAGGACATCGCGATTACATATTTTCGACGGCTCTAAATGAAGAAGCTGTTCGGCGGCTGGATTAATAAATTCGACTTCCCCCGCATCGTCAACCATAATAATCGAGTCACTCATGCTCCGAATTACCGAATCCATTTTAGATCTCTCGATCCTTTTGACAAGTTTTAGTCTTCCCAAATGGGATGCTAATTGGTTAGCCATCGTATGTAAAAATGTCATCTCGTTCCGCTCAAACGCATTCTTCGATATCGAACAAATGTTAAGCATGCCAAGTATTTCTTCTTTAAAAACCAACGGTACATTGGCAAAAGATTTCATAGGCTCGTTGGTATGATTTGTAGCTTTCCCACTCCGAAATCCCAACTCAGAGGTAATCCTAACCTGATTAATATCCACAGGACGTTTGATAAACGGAGAAATCGACGACACAACATTTGACTGAACGCTCAAAATAAATGGTTCACTGATTGGTGTATTTATCCGACTGTAAATTTCCCCGCCAGGTATAAAATCCAGTAAAAACACAGAACATATATCAAAATCTAAAACCTTTGAAAGGCTGTCGACAACCATACGTATAATTTGTGAATAATCCAGTGAATAACCAAGACTATTCGAGGTATCGTACAACACCGTCAACTCCAGGATTCGCCGGTTTAAATCCTCCTCGTCTTTTTTAATCCGCAACTTCAACTCTTGCTTATCGACTAACAAGCTCTCAATTTTTTGATGCATGTACAAATTTTCAAGTGCAATCGATACCCCAATCAAAAAATCAGAAAATTCGACTATTCGATCGTCAAAATTTAGCTTAAATTGTTCATAGTTTTTCCAAGGCCGTACGACGACTACTCCCAGAACCATTTCATCCTCAGAAATTAGTGTATGATATAAAATTCGATTTGCATCAGGGCCGTACTCAGCAAGATCAGATCGGACCTTAACTTTATCAGTGTCTAAATGCCGTGATCGTTCATGCACATAGATTGGCTGAGAGGGAACAGATTTGATTATCGATTCTTTAGTAGCCTGAATGAGCCATCGCAGTTCTTTACAACTAATATCCCACTCCGGTCCAGAATAAAACGAGTCTCGGATTTCCTGAGATGTGGGATCAACAAAATGTACCGTTACGTATACGTCAGGAAAAACAATCAGCGTGCCGCTTATTAAGGATTCGGCAATTTCAGAACCTGTTTTCAAGGTCTCCTTTAGCGATGCGGTGAGGTAATTGAGGGTCGAGTGGTGAGAACCCAGCGAAGAGTTTAAACTCATATCGATTGCATCAATTTAAAGCAGGTATTCGAAAAATCTTCTCTATGACGGATAACACCTCTTCAACGTCAAATGGTTTGTAAATTACTCCGTATGCACCGAGGTCGAATGCTTCCCGCAGCAAGTCATCCACTGAATAACCAGTCATCATAACAACAAGGAGTAACGGCCGTAGCTTCTGGATTTCTTTAAATGTTTCTATACCCGATAAGCCTGGCATTTTAAGATCGAGAAATACAAGGTCAATCGACTGATTCGACTTAACCAGATCGATACATTCTTGGCCAGACGTGGTGGTAATGGTAAAGTAACCGGCTTGCTGCAAAACAAATTCGAAAATCGAATTTATCGACTGATCATCGTCAACAACCAAAATGGTTTTTGTCATCGGCACTATCCCCTGATTTATTTCGGATGGGATAATTGTAAATTGGTCAGAGCAAAAAAGTCCATCTTGAATTACCTATTTGACTTCACTAATCGCGAAGACCATATCGGAATAGGCCACGGTAAACCACTGGTTAAAAAGTTCGGCTTGCCGCTCTCCCGGCCAGAGCTCCGGATCGACCTGCCATTCGATCAACTCGTTTTCGATCCATTGGGCGCAGTGCCGGCTGATTAAACGAGATAAATCCTCGTCCGAGTCCATGGGCTCGACCAGATAGATATGGCCATCTCTTGTCGACTTTTCCTTGATTATATCGTTGACTTCATCCCAAAATTCAGAATCTCTTGATACTTCTCGAACCCATTTAATAAACGGGAAGGTCGGGCGAACTGTGACAGCAGCGTAGTCTGCAAGTGAAAACATAATATGGATATTAGCGGCAAACGAATTTTAAGTCATCTCCTAAATTTTTCTTGCCTACCTACCTGGAAATAATGCTACGATACCGTCTCGAATTGCCGATGTAGCTCAGTCGGTAGAGCAACTGATTCGTAATCAGTAGGTCACCGGTTCAATTCCGGTCATCGGCTCCACATCTACCCTTAAATTGAGGCCACAGTTACCCGTATGCGAAAAACGTCCCAACTATCCCCCGAAGATCGAAATATTCGAATCTACGAAACCCTTTTTTCATGGATATTAAAATTTTTTTCAGTATTGGTTGTCGCAACGTTAGTCGGCATTCTAGCCACAATTTTAATTCAGGCACTCCCTTCCTTTCGTGATGCTGGAATTAATTTCTACACGGGGAAATCTTGGGATCCTGTGTTCAAACATTTCAGTGCCACGCCATTTGTCGTGGGAACCTTGGCAACCACAGTGCTAGCATTACTGATTTCTATACCATTTTCACTATCGATCGCTTTATTTTCTGGATTTTACCTGCATCCCGGACGAATAACGTCCACCATTCGCCTTCTGATCGACCTCCTCGCCGGTATCCCATCTGTTATCTATGGATTTTGGGGCCTCTCAATAGTTGTTCCGGCTGTCCGACAGTTCGAATTATTCAGTGGACGAGTTCCTTACGGGGTCGGAATTTTTACTGCAGCCCTTATATTGAGCATCATGATTGTTCCTTATGCTGCGTCGATTGGGCGCGATGTCATAGCGTTAGTTCCATCGGATTTAAAGGAAGCCGGTTTAGCGCTAGGTGCCACGCCATATGAGGTCGTTCGTTGGATCGTTATGCCATACAGTAAAGCCGGACTACTTTCAGGCATATTGTTATCGTTCGGACGAGCAATTGGCGAAACTATGGCCGTAACAATGGTCATCGGAAATGCGAACAAAATTCCGGGATCAATTTTTGATCCAGCTAACACAATATCCAGTATTATTGCCAATGAATTCGCAGAAGCAACCGACCCCATCTACGTGTCGCACTTGATCCACATGGGATTGATTTTATTTATCACAACCACCGCGATCGGACTGTTTGGCCGTCGAGTAATTAAGAAATGGAGTTCCCATTAAATTATGCCTTCTGTGTCAAAACGCTTAGCTACTGATTTGTTATTCAAGGGCGTATTGGGGTTAGCAACCGTGATATTATTTATTCCGCTGATAATGATTCTTTACTACATTATCGTTAATGGTGCAGGTGCAATCAGCTGGGCATTTTTAACGTCGCTACCAAAACCACCTGGTGAAATAGGTTCTGGCATCGGCAATGCGATCGTTGGATCTGCAATTCTTATATGTATCGCATGTACAATCTCTGTGCCTATTGGTGTTGGCGTCGGTGTTTTTTTATCGGAAAAGCCTACCCATACCATTGCAAAAATGGTTCGCATTTGTCTCGAAATACTGCAGGGGATACCATCAATTGTGATCGGAATCATTTCTTACCTATGGGTAGTCTTACCCATGGGGGGATTCTCTGCCCTGTCAGGTGGAATAGCGCTGTCGCTAATGATGCTCCCACTCGTTATCCGATCGACCGAGGAAACATTGAAACTAATACCTCAGTCATTAAAAGAAGCGTCGCTTGGATTAGGAGTACCTTACTATCGGACCATGACAAAAATAATCATTCCAGCCGGCCGACCGGGAATCTCTACGGGAATAATACTGGGGATTTCACGCGTTGCAGGAGAAACAGCCCCGTTACTATTTACAGCCTTTGGAAACCCTTTTCTAACTTTTAATATAATGAAGCCCGTGAACTCACTCCCGTCATTAATTTACAATTACGCCACCAGCCCTTATTCGGATTGGCAACAAGCCGCCTGGGGTGCATCACTCGTACTGATACTTTTTTTATTTACTCTTAGTTTAATAGCAAGGACGATATCCACCCGATGAATAAGCAAATTTTAGAAATTTCAAATCTTTCAGTATCAATCGGTAACGACACGATAATCGACAATATTTCGATGGATTTTCATTGGAAGAAAATCACGACCATATTGGGGCCATCCGGATGCGGCAAAACTACTCTGATACGATGCATTAATCGAATGCATGAATTAATTCCACACGCCCGTGTATCTGGCTCGATACTCCTTTTTAAAAAAAACATCTACGAAATGAACCCCATTTTAGTTAGGCGGGAAATTGGAATGGTGTTTCAGCGTCCAAATCCATTCCCGACAATGAGTATTTATGACAACGTTATTGCAGGGTACAAACTTAATGGCATTAAATTAGGGAGTGCAGAAAAGGACAATATTGTTGAAACCTCGCTTTGTCGTGCGGGTCTTTGGAGCGAAGTTAAAGACGCACTTCATCGCCGTGGGGCGTTTCTTTCGGGTGGGCAACAACAACGGCTATGCATCGCCAGAGCCCTTGCCATGAAGCCCCGTATTTTACTACTGGACGAGCCAACCTCCGCACTTGACCCGAAATCGACCGGCCATATCGAAGACTTAGTATCTGAATTAAAAGAATCCGTAACAATTATCATGGTTACCCACAATATTCGCCAAGCATCGAGAATATCAGATTTTACAGCTTTTCTATCGAAAGGAGAGTTGGTTGAATACGGGAGTACCGAAAAACTATTTACTGTCCCAGAAGATAAGCGAACTGAAGAATATTTATCTCGGAGTGCCGGCTAATGCGGCGTAGCACGAACCACCGCCCGTTATGGAAAATTTTACCCGCTTACTTCGTCGTTACAGCGCTTTTAATCAGTAGTTTTGTATGCTTCGCAATCTATTTTATAAACGTATACTATTGCGATGAGGAAGGTCGGCAGCTAATCAAGCAAACTCAATCAGCTGCCCTGTTTTTAACCGAGTTGTTAGAAAACAATCAAGTCTATCCTTACGAAAGATTCCTTAAAAAAATATCTCATACATCCGGGGTGAGATACACGTTGATTGATAATGATGGTTTGATCGTATTCGACACCTGTGATGATCAGCGCATGACAGAGACAATGACTCCGGAATTATCTAATGCCTCATTAAATCGTCATTCGGTGTATCAACGATACAGTCGTTTCGATCGGGGGGACGCCTTGTTCGCAGGTGTCCAAATGAAGACGTCAAATCAAACGTACATATTAAGGGGATCAATACCTATAAAATCAATAATAGATCGTAATAGATCCATTTTTTACCCACTAGTGTACGCGGGAATCGCTATCCAATTCATATCAGCAATTATCTTTTTTATCGTCTTCAAATTTTTCACCTCCCCCTTAAACGCATTCATAGACGGAATAGCACGGTATCGAAATCGCAATTTTAAGCATCGACTTAATTTACAATCTGCCCCAACCGAGTTTAGCCATGTAACAGAAATAATTAACTCAATGGCATCGCAACTCGATGAACAATCAAATGATTTGCGCTCAGAAGTGTACGAAAAAGAGACGATTTTAACCAGCTTATTCGATGGGATTTTAGTCATTGATAATTCAGAAACTATCATTAACTACAATCATATTAGCGCCAATATTTTAGGACTTGATGCGGAATTTAAAGGAAAAAAAATCACTGAGGTTATCCGTAACACCTTGCTCACCGAATTGATTAGGGAATCAATAGCCACAAACTGCCCGACAACCCGAGAAATCATTTTTCGCCGCCATGCAGATGAATTCTATCAAGTTGATTGCATTCCCATTAAAGGAGCATTTTCAATACGTAAACTAGTTATCGTTTTTCACAATTTGACTCAAACAAAACGCATACAAAGTAATCGTCGCGATATTATCTTACATGTCTGCAAACTCATAAAAAAACCAATTTCTCACATCCAAGCCCAACTTACATCTGGAGAGGGAATACCAGATCATAACGAACTTGGGCAAGAAACGAGCTTATTGCTATCAACGGTTAATGATTTAATCTATCTAACTGAATTGGAAGACTCATCGGAAAATCAACGAATCGAACTTGGCTCATTATCAATTAGGCCTATCGTTGATAGTACCGTATCGATACTGTCAGAGATAGCCCTAGCTAAGTCTGTCAACATAAATGTTAAGGGGGAAAATTTTATATACGGAAATTTGCATGCTATTGAACAAATGCTAATACGTCTATTACACAATGCGATTAACTACTCGCTTCCAAACGGGAAGATTAACATTCATTTGGAACAGTTGGATGGATTAGCGATCATTACAATTACCGACGACGGAATCGGAATTCCAAAACACTCGATCGAGCACGTTTTTAAA
This sequence comes from bacterium, assembly GCA_010028705.1. Classification (GTDB taxonomy): domain Bacteria; phylum Margulisbacteria; class Marinamargulisbacteria; order SXXA01; family SXXA01; genus RHAI01. Next base: position 14,279 of record RHAI01000009.1, on the reverse strand, counting down.
CCATTTTACCGAATTAATACACCTGAACATCGAGTTATCAAGGGTGGTGGACTAGGGCTTGCTATCGCAAAAACAATAGTAGATTACCACAACGGGTCGATTGCGGTTACGAGCGAATTTGGATCAGGCGCAAGTTTTAAAATTGTATTTAAAGCCATCGAAACAGGAGATCACCATGTCACATCAACTTAATCGAGAAATCACATATCTTAAACGAGTCTTTCTATCGTTAAGTACCCGGGTCGAAGAAAATGTCCGATTGGCGATTACTGCGTTTAACAATTTAGATGCCGAAATAGCCAAAACTGTTATCGCAAACGACGACCTGATCGACCGTGACGAACTCGATGTGGAAGAAGAGTGCCTTAAAATTCTGGCGTTGCATCAACCAGTTGCAGGGGACCTCCGCTATATCATCTCAATTCTAAAAATAAACAGTTACTTAGAACGAATCGGTGACTTATCCACTAGTATCGCAAAAAAAACTCTTCAAATTACACATGCTTTTGCAGAGAAATCGGCTATCGATTTTGATTTCTCGGACCTTTTTGAAAAGGTCACATGGATGCTAAATAATAGTTTAAACGCAATCGTACATGTGGACGCTCAATTAGCGCTCGAGGTATGTCGAGCGGACGACCTGGTAGATGATCAAAAGCATGCCGCAAACAAAGCCATCGTCGATGCAATAAAATTGAATCCCCAGATGTTAGAGTCGCTCTTATGTGTCTTGTCGGTAACCCGACATCTCGAGCGAATCGCCGACCATGCAACAAACATATCCGAGGATGTCATTTATATGGTTGACGGAGCGGTAGTTAGGCACCAACCCCTGTAAACCAATCCTTACCGGTCGACGATAGGCCCCACTATTGAATTTAACAATTTATTTTAACCGTGTTCAACAACCCTAACTTGTAACCCGCAAACTCAAGCATTCAAAACAAGGAGGCACGGAAGATTCCAAATACGGGAAGTGTGTGGGATCAACAACTATTGATTCAAGAACAAAGCGCCACCGTCAAATCCAAACCATCCACACCAATGACCTGAACCTCGACCATATCGCCCGGCTGAAGACTTTTAGGATCAACCAGCAATAAACGCCCATCGACCTCCGGGGCTTCACGATAGGAACGCCCTACTCGATTTCCATCATAAATCATCTGTAAGCGCTCACCCACCCGGGTCTTATTTCGTTGGATTACCAAGTCGTATTGGCGGCCCATTACCCGAGAAATCCGGCGCTGAATCTCGTCTTCAGGAATTTTGGGTTCAATACGGGCTGACTTGGTTTCTCGTTCTTCGGAATACGAAAAACACCCTAAATGCGCAAAGGGATATTCCTCAATAAACTGCAATAACTCTTGGACCTCGGCATCTGTCTCCGATGGAAACCCCAGAATTAGGCTGGTCCGGACCACTAGATTAGGAATTTCAGCCGCTAGTTTTTTCATCAAATCGCGTAACCTATCTCCAGTATGACGCCGATGCATGAGTTCTAATAACCGCGTATTGGCGTGCTGGACCGGCATATCCAAATAAGGAATAATTTTGGAATTACGGTTAATGGACGAAATCAGGTCGTCATCTACCCGGCTAGGGAATATATACATCAACCTAATCCACTCGACTCCTTTAACGGTTTCCAACACATCCAATAATTTGGGCAATGATGGCGTCCCATACAAATCTTCGCCCCACGCCGTCGTATCTTCAGCTATCAGAATCAGCTCTTTGGCCCCAAACGACACCTGGAGCTCCGCCTCTTTGACGATCTCGTCAATAGACTTACTGGTATGTTTTCCTCGAATTTTTGGAATCGTGCAAAACGAGCACCAGTTATCGCACCCTTCCGAAATCTTAATATATGAATAGTGAGAGGGGGTTAATTTCGTATAACGAACGGGTCGGCTCGGCAAAAACCGTCGACGAAACACTAATTGCGCCAACTCAGCCTGCAAACGGTCTTCTTCGTGGGTGGTCAGCCAAATATCTACTTCGGGATACCGCGCTTTTAATTCAGGCTTTTTGAACCGGCTGGGATAACATCCAGTCACCACCAGGTATCGTATCTCGCCCCGCCGTTTTCGATCCGACAACGACACAATATTCGATTCAGTTTCATCAACTGCCGATTGAATAAAGGAGCAGGTATTTAACACACAAATCTGCTCATGGCCTTCAGGTACTAACGCAAACCCCTTCCCCTGCAAACTTTGAACCATCTTTTCAGTATCAACCAAGGTCCGCGCGCACCCAAGGGACACTACACTAAAACTAGGCACCAGATCTTTGTTCACTGTAAATACCTCATTGGGTCTACGGGAAGTCCATCCTCTCGGACTTCGAAATGAAGATGGGGCCCCGTGGAATAGCCCGTACTGCCAACAGCTCCAATTTCTTCTCCCTGCTTAACCATCTGACCCTCGCGAACTATTATCCGACTTTGATGTGCGTATAAGGTCGAAATGCGTTTTCCATCTGACTTTCGGCGCCCATGGTCAATAACAGTTACGCGTCCATAACCGTGGTATTCGGGTTTCTCTCCAGCAACTAAAACGTACCCAGACTCCGCAGCCCGAATTCGAGACCCAACAGGAGCCGCAAAGTCAACGCCATTGTGAAAAATTCGGCGTCTGAATATCGGATGCATTCTAAATCCGAAATACGACGACAACCATGCTTGAGCAGGTTTAATAAACCCACCAGTCGAACCAAAGTATGCGTCGCCATTCGCTTTACTATTCCGCCTAATCGCTTGGGCGATTTCCTGAGAGGATCGCTCCAATTCCCGAGTTTGGCGCTCCATTTCTTCAATCTGCGCGTGTAAAGATGCTACTACCTGTTTCTGTTTTTCCGTTTTTTGATTTAAATCAGTCTCTTTTCTTCCGATTTCTTCCTTTAGATAACTAATCCGCCTGGTCTCAGATTCAACCCGGCGTTTTTCTTGAGACACCTGTGAATATTCACGTTTTAACGAGTTTATCAAGTTGGAATCCCTATTTAATATTTTGTCAAAATAATAAGATGAATCGACTATCGAAGTCAGATCCTTCGAAGTGAACAAATATTCGATAAATCCCAAATTTTGATTTTTATATATTGACCGCAATCGCCTGGAAAATTGCATATTTGTATTTGAGAATTGCTCTTGAACAACATCTAGCTTCTGCCGAGCAACTCGCTCTTTTTTTTGAGATTCATCTAAATCAGATTTCGCCTTCGTCAAGCTAAGTTCCGTAAACTTTAATTCCCTAGCAAGTACGCCAAGATTTCTCTCCGCAAAGAGCTTCTCTTTTTTCTTTTCCTGAATTTTAGATCGATTTTCCTTTATTTGAATTTCGATATGTTGAACATCCCCCGATTCCGATCGCCCCGGAGATGTTTTACCAAAACAAGCGGACTGGGAAAAAATTATAAAAACTAAAACAAGAGTAATTATAGTATCATTCATAAAAACATTTTTGTCTGTGACAGTCGCTCTCTAATAGAGTAAACCAATCCAATACTAATTCCAGCAGCTAATGCTATTTCTGCATCAGATGCACTTAATAATCGGTCGATACTTTTAAATGCCTGATATATTCTCTGAATCCGTTTGGGTCCGAGCCCCGGGATAGTTTGGAGTACAGTAGTCTCATTCGCAACTTTCCGACGTTTCCGTTGAAATTCAAGGGCAAATCTATGTGATTCATCGCGAATCCACTGTAACAACTTTAACACATTGTCGTCTGGAGACAAAACTATCGGCTCAGAACGACCAACCCGAAAAATCTCTTCTTTTCGTTTTGCTAAGGATATTAATTCAATTTCATCTTGTAGTCCAAGCTCAAGCAATGCTCGATACGCAAAATTTAATTGGCCAACACCACCGTCAATCAGCATTAAATCAGGCAACGGTTCATGATCAGCAAAACATAGCTGAAGACGGCGGGATACCACTTCATAAATTGATTTTGGATCGTTACTATCCCCGGAAACGGAACGCACCATCAATTTACGATACGCGGACTTTAACGGATTGCCATTCTGAAAACAAACGGCCGATCCAACAATATCGGTACCATGCAAATGAGAAATATCAACCCCAATAATACGAACCGGTTTTTTACCTAGATCTAACTTTTTCTGGAGAACAACCACAATATCCGCCTCGACTCTTGGTCTAAGATTTACAGATCTGTCTCGAATAATTCGACTGATCGAAAGCCGCGCATTGTGCCGCGCTGTTTCCAACAACACAAGTTTGTTGCCACGTTTAGGAACCGACACCTCAAATTTCAATTGTAAACTCGAGCGAACCGCAAGAATAATTGGTTCGATCCAAGGGTCGCAAATCAATTTAACCGGAATCTTCTCGTCAATAACGGAAATAAACGTTTGCACCAATCCGTCATCCCAGACATTTTCCGTAGGATTTTCAAAATAAAATCCGTTTTGAAATAGCAATTTACCATCAATAAACGTCTGTACGATAACGTAGAGGAAGCCATTTTGATCAGCCGATGACCACACCTGGAAACACCCATTTTCAGATAAAACAACTGTCTGTCGCTGACCTAATTGTTCAATTTTACGAATACGGTCCCTTAATTCAGCCGCCAACTCAAATCGTTTTTCCCTGGCCAATTGAGCCATTTCAGTAGACATTTTTGAAACCAACTCTTTATTACGTCCCGATAGTAATTGTTTTAAATCACCGATAGCATTTAAATATTGGGAATGAACGTTTTTAAAAACACACGGGCCCAAACATCGATTCATATCTAATTTTATGCACTTTGGCTGAGGGCTATCTAATGAAATATCTATAGAGCAATCCCTCAAGCGATACATATCATTTAACATTCGCTTCAAATACTTGATTGACCCTATCGAAGGATAGGGTCCAAAGTAACTTGCACCATCATTTACACGGTCACGTACTATTAATAATCGAGGGAAAATCTCGTTGGAAATCTTTACATAAGGAAACGATTTGTCATCTTTGAGTAAGATATTGTACCGGGGCTGAAATTCTTTGATCAGCTGAGCCTCTAAAATTAATGCCTCTGATTCGGATCTAACTACGATGGTATCGATAAAAGAAATACTTTTAACTAATTGAATAGTTTTTGAATCCAGAGTCTCAGGTCGTCGAAAGTAAGACTTTACTCTCTTCTTTATATTTTTAGCTTTACCAACGTACAATAGCCCCCCCCGAGAGTCTAACATCTTATAGATACCAGGTTCGTCGGGGAGCGAGTTCAAATCAACGGGGGAAATTCCCTCCACTGTTAAATCTATTTAGATTTTTTTCCAGACCTGGACTCTTTTACTTCACCAACAACTGAGAGGTTTACCTGAGCGTGAACTTGTTGAGGCAGCTCGATATTAATAGCGTACTCACCAACTAACTTAATATTTTCTGACAACACCACGAAATGCCGGTCTATATCGATACCCTTTATTTTTTTTATTTCAGCAACAATATCAGCGGAGGACACAGAGCCAAACAAAGTGCCGTCTTCATGTGCCAATTCAGTAACTTTTATAGAGAGTCCACGCAGGGAAGTTGCTAATGCCTCAGAGTTTTCCTTCTCTTGTACAAGGCGTTTCTGCTCACGTTTCTGAAGTGCTTTAAACCGACTTTGATTCGCAGGAGTTGACAAAATGGCAAATTCATAAGGCAACAAATAATTGCGGGCATAGCCCAATTTTACACTTTTAGTCTGTCCAAACGAACCAAGCCCCTTAACATCTTTAATAAGAACAATATCAATTTCTTTACTCATAGTTTTCTCCAACTAATCAAGGCAATAAGGAAGTAATGCAATAAACCTTGCTCGTTTAATTGCTTCAGCAAGGGACCGCTGATGCTTCGCACAAATCCCTGAGTTACGGCGTGGTACGATCTTACCCCTATCTGTCACAAAGCGGCGAATCCGACTAAGATCTTTGTAGTCCAGTGTATCAACTTTATCGACACACAACGAACAAACACGACGTTTTTTTGTTCTCCGCTTAATTAGCTGCTTTTTCTTCTCCATTTTACACGAGCTCCTTTACCTTTAAAAACCTATTTCAGACCCCGAAGATACCATTTCTATATCTACATCCCCGCCTGACCGATCAAGCATCTGCAAATTATCAGCCACTATTTCCGACGTGGTTATCTTTTCGCCATCTTTTTCGTAGCTGCTCATCTGCAGACGACCCTCAACTGCCACTAGCTTGCCTTTCTTTAGATACTCTCCACAAATCTCTGCCAACCGCCGCCAAGTTACCACACGAATAAAATCGGCAGATTTCTCGGCATCACGACGCTTAATCCGATCAACAGCGATAGTAAAATTTGTTACTGCAATTCCGGACGATGTGACCCTCATTTCAGGATCCCGAACTAACCTCCCAATTAAAAACGCTTTGTTATACATAATTAAAAAGGAATATCCTCATCTAGTTCTGCATCAAACTTTGGACCTGACGCGTAATCAACCTTACTCTTATCCCTATGAATCGGATCTCCAAAATCGAAATCGCCAACATTAACTTCATCGAGTTGTATTTTCTCTAGAACTTTGCCAGAACTACTTACTTGTGAATTCAACACATTGTCAGACGAAACCGTGATAGCACGAATATCCTTCGCATCGACTTCTGTTACCCATTTGCGTTTACCGTCGTTATCATCGAAACTACGAGTAACAATTCGGCCGTCGATTAAAATAACCGCACCTCTGACCAGCCCCTCTCGTTTTTCAGCTACCTGTCTCCAGGCAACGATAGGAATAAAATCTTGTGCGGCAGCAATCCCGTCCACACTTGGCCGATCGGTTGAGATAGTAAATCGAATCATGGGATCCCCTGAGTTAGTCACTCGAGAATCAAGATCGTTTACAATCGTACCAACTAACGTAATTCGATTAATACTGGACACAAAAAACTCTTAAGATGCCACAACCTCTTCTCGAGAAGAGATCGGCGACTGAATCGAATCCAAAGTAACTGTCAGGTCTCGGATAATAGATTCTGTAACTTTAATGCGACTTCTTAGCTCCAACAAAGTTTTTCTTGTAGCCTCAAATTGGATTTGAACATAATAACCTTGGCTGACTTTATTGATTGGATAGGCCAATTCCTTTACACCCCAAGGTTTAGACAACAATATCTTACCATCATTGGAAGTAATCCAGCCTTCAATTGTTTGAACAAGTGCCGTTGAATCTTGTTCACTTAAGCTGGGACTGAGTATGTAAAGGCTTTCATAACTTTTCATTAAATAACTCCTAGGGATCATTAACTGGACAGCACTTAATTACTGAATAACAAAAAAATGGGATGCAATTATAACTATCTTCTCGAGAGTTTGTCCATTGGAATCTACGGACACAAGCCTAAGACAGCGTAACTGTCTTGATCTAAAATCCAACCCGATTTCCCATTAACCTCGACTCGCAACGCCAAATTTCGCACGCCTAGTTCCTGGCCCGATATTGATGGATCGCAGTGTACACCTAAAAACACAACATTAGCAGTAGGATTAACTGTTAAAAATGCTGCCGACGACTTAGGCGTGGGTTTAAGGTGAACCATTATACGCCCCCCCCCTTTTCTAAACGCAGGAACCTCGACGCGAAATTCTGTTGATTTAGACGGTATCGATAAAGACCCGTACCAATCGATTACAACCGGAAAATAAATGTACATTTGACCGGTCCAGTAACGATACAAAACCCTATCTCCTTTACTTAGCTTAATAATATTAGCTTTGTCAGTCTTAGGAAATAAAAAGTGATTGGGCATCTGAGTCACAACGGGGACTAACTCAATCTTTGAGCCAAGCAATACCGGCCCTTTTCCCCGCAAACCCAGTATATCTATTTTCCTTATCGCATCTTGCCCAACACCTAATGAATAAAACACAGCAATTCCTTCCCCGGAATCACCAACAAGAGGTAGAACCTCGACGGAATTTTGATATATTTCCTCTGAAAATACACCAAATGGGATATCATATTCTCGCTTATAAAGCTGCCGATTAAATTTATCTGCAATGCGCAAGGAGTAGACCACCCTTTTCTGGGTGATCGTGTTTTTAGCGGAATGGTATTCAACTGTTATTTCTTGCCCCCCAACAAGAATATGCTGTCGATGTTGAAACAACTTTATTCCATGATTCTGCAACGGGGCCGCATCCCCCCTACTAGCCATCACTATAGTGATAAGCAATAAAATTAATAAAAAAGGGTATCTCATCAGATTGCTGAATTTCAGAGGAACCGTAGATGCGGCATTAGACTGGGCTAATCGACCTTAATTGCCTCTATATCCAGTTCAATTGTTACGTCATTTCCAACGGTCAAGCCACCGTTATCCAAAACCTTGTTCCAATTCATACCGTACACTTGTCGATTAATTTTAAATTGAGCATTAAAATTCATTCGCTGATTTCCCCATGGATCCTTCACCGGCCCCGCGACGGTCAGTGGGATAGCCACTTCTTTTGAAATCCCTCTTAATGAAAATATTCCAGTCATCAAATAACCAGACCGTGCTTTTTTTATTGATTTACTTACAAAACTCATTTCAGGAAATTTCGCCGAATCAAAAAAATCAGCGCTTCGTAGGTGCTCGTCGCGCTTTGAATCTCTCGTATCAATACTATCGACCGTGACTACGCCAGATATTTCCGCCCCATTGCCGGACGGATCCCATTTTATATTCCCTGAGTATTTACCAAAGTTACCTCGAGTTGTACTCAATACCATATGCTTTATTGAAAACTGAACGTTCGAATGCGATTGATCGATCTTATAGTTATCGGCCGCGAAAACAGGGGTTAAAAACCACAAAAGGGCACCGATCATTAACATTTTAGTACAATTGGACATGAGTGACTCCTGAATAGAAATTTGGCGCACAAGTCCCCGTCCCCTTAATCGTAAGCCATAAAAACCAATTTTAGTTCAACTACGGTTCCTCGATCAACCGTCGGTCGCGCCGATCAACAAATCGCAACACTTGATTAACGGCTGCTGTTGGATCAGCAATTTCAACAACCCGATATCCTTTTTCTTCAAGCACCAAATTCGTTGACCTCTCAATTCGGTACCTAATCTGCTGGGTCCAGCTATTCGAATCGGGGGTGCCCGAATCAAAAAAAATTTCAGATTTTCGGTAATTAGGGCATTTCGTCTGGATAAGATCGCCCACGACATTAAAATCCGTCGATTCTATGGCCCAAAGAATAATCGACTTCGGATTATCGGTTGGTTCTATCCAGAAAACCGAGTATGCCACTGGATTAGATTCTGGTGTTAACAATATATTTCGAGTAGCTTCCCAAAAGGTACCCGGTTCAAGACTTCGATTTTTTAACAGAAACTGCCGACTGTTCCAATCGTTCGATAGTTTATTAGAAAGTGCTTCTGCTGATAATTGGGCCGCCATATCTTTGTATCTCTCCGGGGGGAACTGATTTTTTGCCTCTTGTTGAAGCCCAGCGTAGCCCCGAATCATAGTCAATTGATCATTCGAATCTATTTCAGCTGCAATAGGTCTATTCAACATTAAAAGGTCTAACCCCTTTGGAACTAATTTCCCATCCGTTGTAACGCCTGTGTTGATTAACGTAAACGTCACGCGAGGCAGATCGTCATCGATATCAAATACGACAGTCGATTCAAATCGCCCGTCGGTTTCGGTTGTTATTCCATCAATCGTCTTGAACTTCTGAAACCTTACAACCTCCTTAAACCTCCGTTGAGGTGGATTTGGAATCCATTTATTGGGTGCCGCAGAAACAGTTGAGCAAATAATTCCCAGGCATACTAGGCCAATCAGAAAAGACTTAAGAACACCCCGAAACACGCTTTGACGGCCTTAAATCCCGAAGTTGCTTTAGAATAACCCCTTCAACTTGAGAGGTTTGACTACGACAGTCGGCATCTCGCTCCAATCGACCAAGCAAATCATCCAACTCGTGCGTAGAATCGATGCTAAACCCAGCATCTTTTATCATTTGCAAGGTTTGGACTGCAGAATTCCCAGTTGTATTGAGGTACCCTTCCATAAACAGTGAATTGGCAGGAAACAAGGAGAATGCCTGGAGTTGACGAAGGTGAATCTCGCGACCCGCTGCTACTCGCAACTCAGACGACGGATTTATTAACCTAAATAAAGACAAAATCCTTAAACAATACTCTGGACTCAATGGGGTAAACGTTTTCAGTGTTGTGCCAGGGATAGGTAATAAAAAATTAACAGGGATAGACACAGCCCCCACATCACGCAACTTATAAGCTACTTCGATTACGTCACTCGGGGATTCACCCATTCCGAAAATTGCACCGGAACATAATCCTATCCCTGATCTTTGGGCCGCCTTCAACGTCGTCAACCGATCTTCAAAACTATGGGTCGAACAAATCTTTGGATAATGGGATTGAGAGGTATTTAAATTATGATTCAGTCGATCCAGTCCAGCACGCTTTAACACGTCTGTGGCTTCCTGGTTCATCAACCCTGCTGAAACGCACACTTCTATTGGGTAATTGGACTTGATTTTCGCAATCAACCCAGCTAATCGTTCAACCCGCTTAGCGTTTGGACCTCGTCCAGCAAACACCATACAATACCTAAAGGCTCCTGCTTCATAGGCTCTACGCGCCTCATCCAAAATTTCAGAATCGTCTTTAATTGGGTAGTCTTCAATATCCGCCTCGGATGTTCTGGCTTGGGCACAATAATTACAATCTTCCGGGCAATGCCCATTTTGGGCATTATTAATTATATGGATCGCAACCGAACGCCCCCAATAATACTGACGCACTTCAAAGGCCGCATTTAACAGGGTAAACCAGTCAACCTCCGAATCGCTTAGACACTTCAATGCATCAGCAGGACTGATCAGGTCACCACGCAAACTTGTATCGACTAAATTCTTATAAAAACTTTTATTTTCCATTATTCACCTTCTAAAGACCGAGTATAAATGGGAAATTGACTTGATTGCAATCACACCATCTCGTCGAATTTGCTCAGCATTTGCTAAAATAATTCAATGCTAAACGAAGATTCCCGATACATATCACCAAAACCCCAATTAGAGGACTCAAAAGACGGGACGTTACGCCCACAACTGTTACATGAATTTATCGGCCAACCAAAAATAAAGCGGAACCTCGATATATTTATCTCCGCCGCTAAGGGGCGTACCGAAGCAATCGAACATGTTTTACTTTACGGTCCCCCGGGCCTCGGAAAAACTACACTAGCAAGCATAATTGCAAGAGAAATGGGAGTAAATATTAAAATAACCTCGGGACCAGCCATCGAACGCCCAGGAGATTTAGCGGCCATACTGACCAATTTAGACCAAGGTGACATCTTGTTTATTGACGAAATTCACAGGCTAAACCGGGCCGTAGAAGAAGTACTTTACCCTGCAATGGAAGACTTCGAGCTTGATATAGTTATTGGCAAGGGCCCATCCGCACGATCAATTAGATTAGATCTAGCACGATTCACATTAATAGGAGCGACCACCCGGATTGGGATGTTAACAGCTCCCCTAAGGGATCGATTTGGAATAGTTGAGCGCCTCGAGTACTATTCTCCAGAGGATTTAAATATTATCGTAGACCGAGCCGCACAAATTTTAGACACGCCAATTGATCCAGCCGCATCATTCGCTATTGCGTTTCGATCTCGGGGAACACCAAGAATCGCAAACAGGATACTTAAGCGAGTTCGTGACTGGGCTCAAATAAAAGCCGACGGCCGAATTCATATCAACGTCGTCCAGGATGCCCTTTCAGGCCTAGGAATTGATCAAATTGGACTTGACCAAGTGGACCGAAATTACTTATTGTCCATAATACAAAAATTCGGCGGAGGACCCGTTGGGTTGGATACTATAGCAGCCAGTATAAGTGAAGAACGCGATTCATTAGAGGACGTCGTTGAACCGTATCTACTTCAACTTGGATTTATAGAACGAACTCAAAGGGGTAGAATTGCAACGCCAAATGCATACCGCCACCTAGGCCTTCCATATGGAGAGACTCAAGGTGCGCAAGAGCCTTTATTTTAAAACATGCAGGTAAAGCAAATGAAACGATCATCAAATATATCAAGAAAAACAAACGAAACAAGCATAGATCTAAATTTCGGAATCGATGGAACAGGGTCAGCAGATATAAAAACCGGAATAGGATTTCTCGACCACATGTTAACCCTATGGTCAACTCACGGAAAATTTGACTTAACTATACTAGCAACCGGGGACCTTCACATCGACGCTCACCATACGGTCGAAGATATAGGAATTTGCCTAGGACAAGCTTTCCGAACCGCACTGGGTACGGCTACCGGCATTAATCGTTACGCATCTAAAACAGTACCAATGGACGAAGCGCTAATCGAAGTGGCTGTCGACATTTCAAACAGGATTCATTTATCATTTGACGTTGATCTGCCGAAATCAAAAATCGGAGAATTCGACACCGAACTAATCGAGGAATTCCTTTTGGCGTTTGTATCCAACGCGAAAATTACGCTTCACCTAAATTTAAAAAAGGGAAGAAACCTCCACCATATCTCGGAAAGTATTTTTAAAGGCCTGGGTCTAACATTAGACGAAGCAACAAAAATAGACCAAAGAATCACAGGACAGGTTCCGTCGACAAAAGGGGTATTATAATACCTAATTCAAAGGTAAATCCCCGTAAGAGAGCGTATCAATATTCCGTCGATTAATTTCCCGAATACTAAACGGGAGTTCTCCATAACCCATCTTTAGAGCATACCGATTGGTATTTTGACAAACCCACACCAGAAGGGATTTAAGCTTTTGCGCGTCCTCTTTAGACCGATTTTGCTGTTTCAAGTCCCGATATACAATCAGCCAAGTAAATCCGGTAATCGGATAACCATTTACCGCGCGGGTATTAACCAACGAAATCCGGGTATCCAGAGGTATTTTAACGGGGACCGCATCAGCCAATGACTCAACCGACGGCCTCACGAAACAACCAGAATTATTTTTCACCGAAGCCATCGGAATTTTACTTTGAATGGCGTATACCATTTCAATATAACCTATGCTTCCAGGAATTTGTCGAATCAACCCCGCTACACCCGGATTTCCCTTTCCACCTAAACCTACAGGCCAATTCACACTTTTTCCGTAACCTATACGAGCCCTCCACGTTAAAGACACGGTTGACAAATACTCAGTAAAAACGTGAGTGGTACCGCTACCATCAGAGCGATGAATTACGGCAATCCGCAAATGAGGCAACCGAATACCTGGGTTAATAGACTTAATACGAGGATCGTCCCAATAAGTAACACGACCTAAATATATATCAGAAATGACCCCGCCGCTTACTTTCAAAGCTTGAACCCCGGGCACATTATAAGCCAGTACGACAGCGCCAATACAAGTAGGGATATGCAAGACCTGCGACTTGAACTTTTTTAAATCAGTGTCCGATATAAACGCGTCCGAACCGGCAAAATCGACCGTACCGCTACGGAGCTGGCGAATTCCTCCACCAGAGCCAATTGCCTGATAATTCACCGGAACACCGACTTCCTTAAAATAATCGTCGAACAATTTAGAATACAACGGGAAAGGAAAAGTCGCACCAGCTCCCAACAGCTCCTTACAAAAGACGAGCGAAGGGAAAGCTACTATAACAAATAATAAAAGTGCGAAACGAATCACGCGTAACACCTAAACTTAACGGTAGTAATTTGATAACCAATGTAAACTATTATAGAACACGTTTTTTTTAACGTATTCGAACTTGGTCTAGATAATTAAAACGCCTTGAAAAAAATTTATGTGCATTGTTCTTGGCCACGTCCGACTCTCCCACTGATGAAACCAGCAGTACCATAGGCGCTGAAGGACTTAACTTCTGTATTCGGAATGAGAACAGGTGTACCCCCTTCGCTATAATGACCAAGAACAATGCACACAAACAAAATGTAGTCGAATCCAAAAAGTTATTGATTCATAAGCCGTTATGATTAAGACCTCGACCGATTAGTACTGGTCCGCTGAATACATTACTGCACTTACACGCCCAGCCTATCAACCTCATTATCTATAAGGGGTCTTACTCCCACAAGGGGATGGGAAATCTCATCTTGAAGTGGGTTTCCCGCTTAGATGCTTTCAGCGGTTATCCCTTCCATACTTAGCTACCCTGCTATGCCACTGGCGTGACAACAGGTCCACCAGAGGTATGTCCACTCCGGTCCTCTCGTACTAAGAGCAGATC
>RHAI01000080.1 GCA_010028705.1 bacterium | reverse complement strand
CGCCAGTTTATATCAGGCTGGTGATAGGATTAAACTTGATGACGAAATATCGGGTGGGGTTCGTTTACAGTCTGGAGGGATTGTCGTCAGTCTTTCTAAGGTTGAAACAGGCAAAGAAAGTAAAACAAGGGAAACTTTCAGACTTGTAATCAGTCCTGGCGAATCCTATCCTGTCTTGTCGGGCGCCAGTTTTTTTGTTTCGGAAGGTTCAAGGGTTCGGATAGGCGAAATAATCGCAAGAGAACGAATTAGCGATTCGGATGCATCAAAAACAAAAGATATTGTTCAGGGTCTTCCCCGGGTTGAAGAGCTTTTTGAGGGGCGGCGTCCCAAGGAGTCTGCCGTTATCAGCGAATTAGATGGCACCGTTGAGATATCTGATACTGACGGCTATCGTGCTGTGAGTATCACTTCGGAATTAGGACCTCGTAAAGAATATAAAATTCCGTTTGGAATCCGCCTTAAAGTGTACTCTGGAAAGAAAGTGCGGCGCGGAGATCTGTTGACAGATGGGGTAACGAATCCTCACGATATATTAGAAACGAAGGGCGTCTTTGCGGTTCAATCGTACCTCGGTGACGAAGTTCAAAAAGTATATACGTCTCAAGGTGTTCAAATAAACTCCAAGCACGTTGAGGTAATAGTTCGGCAAATGACCCGAAAGGTAAATATTATTTCAATGGGTGATAGTACCTTTTTACCGAATGAATTGATTGATATTCGAACGTTCGAGTCGACTAACTTACGCTTATTGCAGGAAGGTAAAGAGCCATGTGTTGGCGAGCGGGTGCTGCTCGGTATTACGCGTGCTTCATTGAATACCGAAAGTTTTATCTCGGCCTCCTCGTTCCAACAGACGGCGAGTGTGCTCACCAAAGCGGCTATTGAGGGTCAATCGGATCCAATGTATGGCCTTAAGGAAAATGTTATTATTGGAAAGTTGATTCCGGCTGGCACGGGTATGCCAGTGTATAATCGTGTGGGATTTGAAAATGTTGAGTATGAGCCAGTTCCCACATCGGTTAGTTTGGAGGAGATCGAGTTAGAAGTAGAAGAAGTCGAGTGAATTGACACCTTTTTCATTTCATCGATATTATAGTCGATTACATTTTTTGTTCAGTTCAAGGAGTATTTAAATTGCCAACCTTTAATCAGTTAGTAAGGTCAAGTCGCCGACCAAAAAAACGGCGCACTAAATCCCCGGCGCTCATGGCCTGTCCTCAGCGTCGAGGAATATGCACTAGGGTGTATACTACTACGCCCAAAAAACCTAATTCAGCGTTACGAAAAGTGGCGAGGGTAAGGTTGTCGAATGGATTCGAAGTTACGTCATACATTCCTGGAGAAGGGCATAATCTCCAAGAGCACTCAGTAATTTACATCCGTGGGGGACGGGTGAAGGACCTACCGGGGGTTCGGTATCATACCGAGCGAGGCCGTGGCGATTTGCAGGGTGTTAACAATCGTAAACAGTCCCGATCATTGTATGGTGCAAAACGCGCAAAAAAAGAGGTGAAAAAATAGATGACCAGAAAAAAACGTAATTTTCATCGGCCACAGGTTCCAGATCCCGTTCATGGTAGCGTCAAAATCTCTAAGTTTATTAATAAGGTCATGTATGACGGAAAAAAGACAGTTGCGCAACGTCTTGTCTACGACGCGCTGAAGTTGTTGTCGGAGTCGGTAAGCGATACTCCTGTAGCTGCGTTTGAAAAAGTTATTAAAAACGCCTCCCCGTTGATGGAAGTGAAGTCGCGCCGAGTCGGGGGGAGTACGTATCAGGTCCCAATCGAAGTTAAAGCTGATCGTGGCTTCACGTTAGCTGTTCGTTGGATTATTTCCAGCGCCCGCGGTAGAAGCGGTAAACCGTTTGTAAATCGGCTAGCTGATGAAATGATAGATACGTTTAATAAGGTCGGAACAACTATAAAGAAACGTGAAGAAACGCATAAAATGGCTGAGGCAAATAAAGCGTTTTCTCATTTTAGGTGGTAAAACATGGAACGCCAGATTGTTTTAGAAAAGCTTCGTAACATTGGGATTGCCGCACACATTGACGCAGGTAAAACTACTCTTACTGAGAGAATATTATTTTATACCGGCAAGTCGCATAAAATTGGTGAGGTTCACGACGGGAACGCGACTATGGATTGGATGGTTCAGGAACAGGAACGCGGAATAACTATCACGTCCGCTGCAACTACTTGTTTCTGGGGGGACACTAATATAAACATCATTGATACCCCTGGGCACGTTGATTTTACCGTTGAAGTTGAACGGTCGCTGAGGGTGTTGGACGGTGTAGTTGCTGTTTTTTGTTCGGTTGGGGGTGTTCAGCCACAGTCGGAGACTGTTTGGCGCCAAGCCACGAAGTATGACGTTCCCAGGATCGCATTTGTCAATAAGATGGATCGGGTAGGTGCTGATTACGATCGCGTAGTTCAGATGATGATAGATAATCTTCATGCAAACCCTGTTATATTGAACTACCCGATTGGTTCCGAGGATCAGTTTCGTGGTGTGATTGATTTGATTGCGAACGAAGAGGTTCTTTTTTTAGATGACACGGGTTCGAAGGTCGAGCGTCGTCCAATATCATCCGAATACGCGAGCAAGGCGGCCGCGCTTCGTGAAAAGTTGTTGGAGTCAGCAAGTGAAGCCGATGATTCACTCATCGAGAAATATTTGGAAACAGGGGAACTTTCTTCTGATGAAATCGTTGCTTCTATTCGGGCGTTGACGATAGCAGGTAAGTTGGTTCCGGTCCTTTGCGGGTCTGCATTTAAAAACAAGGGTGTGCAGTTGCTTCTCGATGCAGTTGTCAGTTTTTTGCCCTCGCCGATAGACGTCGGTGCGGTTTTAGGTACGAATCCGAAAACAGGGGATGAGGTTCAGTTGCATCCGTCGGTGAGCGACCCATTTTCAGCGTTAGCCTTCAAAGTCCAGACGGATCCTTTTGTTGGGAAATTGACTTATTTGCGTATTTATTCAGGGAAGCTAGATCCAGGTTCCTATGTTTTAAATTCTACCAAAGATAAGCGAGAGCGTATTGGGCGTATTATGCAGATGCACGCTAATTCGCGAAGCGACTTGGATGGTGCTATTGCTGGTGATATAGTTGGGGCGATTGGTTTGAAGTTTACAAAAACTGGCGATACGTTGTGTAATGAGGATAAGCCCGTTGTTTTAGAGAATATTGATTTTCCTGAGCCGGTTATATTCGTAGCTATCGAGCCTAAAACTAAGACGGATCAAGAGAAATTGTCAGCGTCATTGGAAAAGTTGTCGGACGAGGATCCTACATTCCAATATCGGACAGATCAGGAGACCTCCCAAACAATTATTTCGGGTATGGGAGAACTGCATTTGGAGATTATTTGTGATCGTCTTATGCGCGAATTTAACGTCCAAGCGAACGTTGGTAAGCCTCAGGTTGCGTACCGTGAATCCGTTAAGGCGAAGTCAACTGCTGAAGGTAAATTTATTCGTCAAACAGGTGGCCGTGGGCAGTTTGGGCATTGTATCTTGGAAATTGAACCTTCGAGTAGGGGCGAAGGGTTCTCCTTCGAGTCTCGTGTTGTTGGTGGGAGAATTCCTCGGGAGTATATTCCCTCTGTTGAGAAAGGTGTGAAGGAAGCGTTTTCAACGGGTATTGTTGCCGGATATCCGGTGGTTGACGTGAAAGTTGCTGTTCTTGATGGTTCGTTCCATCCAGTTGATTCTTCTGATATTGCGTTTCAAATTGCCGCCTCGTACGCTGTAAAGGATGCATTTAAGGATGCTTCCCCAGTAATATTGGAGCCTATTATGGATGTCGAGGTGGAGGTTCCTGAAAACAATATGGGGGATGCGATTTCTGATCTTAATTCTCGTCGCGGTAAGATCGAGAAGATTGAGTCTTTGAAAAACAATATTCAGTCTATAAAGGCTTCCGTCCCGTTGTCGGAGATGTTTGGCTACGCTACAACGTTGAGATCGTTAACTCAAGGACGTGGTATTTACTCGATGCAGTTCTTTATGTATAGTGAGGTCCCCAAATTGATATACGATTCGCTTGTAGCCGATCGTTCTAAGTAGTTTTGGTTTCAAATTTTAGATTTATAGGAGTTGTCTTATGGCTAAAGAAAAGTTTGAGCGGTCAAAGCCGCACGTAAACGTGGGTACGATTGGTCACGTCGATCACGGGAAGACGACGCTTACAGCGGCGATAACAAAAGTATTGTCGACGGTTGGAAAGGCGGAGTTCAAGGGTTACGATCAGATCGATTCGGCGCCGGAGGAAAAAGCGCGGGGTATCACAATTGCTACCGCTCACGTTGAGTATGAAACAGAGACGCGTCACTACGCCCACGTGGATTGTCCGGGTCACGCGGATTACGTAAAAAATATGATTACTGGTGCGGCGCAGATGGACGGGGCGATCCTGGTTGTTAGCGCAGCGGATGGGCCTATGCCGCAAACCCGTGAGCACATTCTGCTTGCACGCCAGGTGAACGTGCCCTACATCGTGGTATTCATGAACAAGATTGATATGGTTGACGACCTCGAGTTGGTGGATCTTGTTGAGATGGAATTGCGCGAATTGTTAAGTAAATACGAGTTTCCGGGGGATGATATACCGTTTATCAAAGGGTCAGCGTTGAAGGCATTGGAGACGGCTGATTCAAGTCGGGAAAATTCTGACGCTAAGTGTATATGGGAATTAATGGATGCGATTGATGCGTATATTCCATTACCTGAGCGGGATGTTGACAAGCCGTTTTTGATGCCAATTGAAGACGTATTTAGTATTACTGGTCGTGGGACCGTCGGTACTGGTCGAGTTGAGCGTGGCCGTGTGAAGGTGGGGGAAGAGCTAGAGATCGTTGGAATGCAATCCGATGTAAAAAAGACAACGATTACTGGTATCGAAATGTTTCGGAAGTTGCTGGATGAAGGTCAGGCTGGCGATAATTTAGGTGCATTGTTACGCGGGGTTGAAAAAGATGATTTGCGGCGCGGGATGGTACTTGCGAAGCCCGGATCGATTAAACCTCACACACGCTTCAAGGCTGAAGTTTACGTATTGCGAAAAGAAGAAGGTGGGCGTCATACCGCATTTTTTGACGGGTATCGGCCACAGTTTTATATTCGAACTACAGACGTAACAGGCTCAATTAAGCTGCCAGCTGGAGTTGAGATGGTGATGCCAGGCGACAATATTACCGTAGAGGTTGAGTTGATCGTTCCTGTGGCTTGTGAAGAGCGGTTGCGGTTTGCCATTCGTGAAGGTGGACGGACTGTCGGCGCGGGCGTTGTGACTCAGATTAT
>RHAI01000079.1 GCA_010028705.1 bacterium | reverse complement strand
ATTCCAGCAACCCGAAACAAAGGCGCGCCGATGATATACCCGGAATACCGCCTGCATAGCATTCTATTTGTTTTGCGGTCCGTCGTCTGTTTCTTTTTGACTCGTTTCGAGTTTTCAATCTCGTATAAATTTGCGGCTTGTTATCTGACAATGATGTTGGCCGACGCGATTACAGCGACGTATAAATCCCCAGAAACACCGATGAATACAACGATGCGCAATATGCCATTTGATACTCGCATTGGAGAGGAAGAACAGCAGCGGATTATATTGATGCAGAGTAGTCAGCAGATTGGTGCGACTCTTTTTATGTTCGGTAATTTGGACTCTTGTTTTTCGCCTATGTTTGCCATTCAGCTTGCCGCGTTTTTGATGACCCTGGTGCGCAAAAGTATTATCGACTCGAATATGTGGCATCTCGCATACAATATTTCACTTTGGATGAATGTGTTGTGCTATTATTCTATGCCAATTGAACATTTGTTTGCGAGTGCGGTGTTGTTTCAGGTGTTCTATTACTGGCGGTTTTCAGATATGAAGGACAGACCTCGGCTATTCGTAGGCAATAAATATATTGGATGGAGTATTGTATTCGCAATGCTTTACGGTTGGCAAACAATGGGCTTCGATGAAAAATTCGCGAATATTGTATTGCAAAATAATATTGATTTGATTTTTCGACGGGTATCGGTTGTCGCCTATTTGGCGACGCAAACTTATAAGAGTAAAGGTCTTCTCGTCGTATTCTATCCGAAACCTTGACCGGTCCGTCGATTTGACTCAGCGTCATGCGTTATTTTTTGCTAATGTTGATGGTGATTTCAAATTTTACACGGGCGACGAACAAATAAAGACCAATTACGTTCAACATTATGACGACGGAAGTTGTGTTGCACTTCCATAACGCATCGAACATTTTGTATCCAATATTGGATGAATTATTCCATAGATTGTATATTATTACACCGACCAAAATATACAATCCACTCATATTGATTGCTTTGTATTCCGGCATTTCTCAAGATGTATGTGTTGTTTTGCATTTGGAGAACGCCAACACAACCCATACAATCAATTTTGCATATCCTCTGAAACCTACATAAATATTTCGCGTCAGAATAAAAGTAGCACACGCCACCTCGCCGCTTAACGAAAGCTGAATGTCGAATGTGGTCCCGGTTCCGAGTGAGGAACAACAGCTAGCTATACAACATATTATCGACGGCGACAATGTGGTGTTGGATGCGGTGGCCGGTTCGGGAAAAAGCACCACTATCCTCTCGATGGCTCAACAATTGACCGGCAAACGAATCCTGCAAATCGCCTTCAATGCGATGTTGCGCAAAGAAATCAAGACAAAACTCAAATTGGCCGGCATCCAAAATGTGAAAGTCCATACATTCCATAGTCTGGCTGTCCGGTATTATTTACCTTCGGCCCATACTGACACGGGAATACGCAAAATAATGCTATCCGATATGACCCCCAGCGACAAAATCCCGCACTATGATATTATTGTGTTGGATGAAGCGCAGGATATGTCGTTTCTCTATTATCAATTGATGGTCAAATTTGCGATGGATATGGGTCGTCCGTTCCAAATTCTGGTTCTGGGCGATTTTATGCAGGGAATCTACGAATTCAAGGGCGCCGATATTCGAGCTCTTACCTACGCATCCGATATTTGGAAATCGCATCCTTATATCCTCTCGAAAACCTTCCATGAATGCACTCTGAAAATGTCATATCGCATTACTCGCCAGATGGCCCGATTCGTCAATGATGTGTTATTGGGCGAAGAGCGGCTTCAAGCGCAAAAAGACGGGCCTCCGGTGGTTTATTTGCGCAATACACCGCAAAAACTGGAGTATATGGTGGTGTCGAAAATCAATCAATTGTTGGCCGAAGGAGCATCACCCAGCGATATATTTGTGTTGGGGTATTCAGTCAAAAGCATCAAAGGTAATATCCGGAAAATGGAAAATGCATTGGTGAGTAGAGGCATTCCTTGTTATGTGCCGATGTTTGATACAGAAGGTATCGACGACCGAGTGATAGAGGGAAAAGTGGTCTTTTCTACGTTTCATTCGGTCAAAGGCCGAGAGCGCAAATATGTGTTTGTTATGGGGTTCGACCAGTCGCATTTTTATTTTGAGAGCACATTGCCCACTGATAAATGTCCCAACACGATTTATGTTGCATGCACTCGGGCGACGCACCAGCTGTTTTTGTTGGAAAACGACCAATTTGTTTCTGACCGCCCATTCGATTTCTTGAAAAAGGCGCACCATCAAATGCGCGATGAAAATTATGTGATGTTTAAAGGTGCGCCTCGCACGATATTCTATAAATGGGAAAAACCCGCCACCGTCGCCGGCCTCGGCGGAGGAGGCGCGGCGCCGGAGAAATTCCACGATGTTTCGCCGACGGATTTGGTGAAATATGTGCCGGAACATATTCTGGAGGCCATTGCTCCTCTTATGGATGCGATATTTATTCAAGAGGCGGACCCGAAAGAGGGCGACGAACTCGATATACCGAATATGATTTGCACATCATCCTCTCGACTAGTCGAGAAAGGTCCTCCTTCGGCGTCGGATTCCCGACTAAAAATGTATGAAGATGTGTGTGATTTGAATGGCATTGCGATTCCGAGTATGTATTATGACCATTTGTATCGCCTTTATGCGGAGGAGGGCAAACGGCCGGATAATGTGGGCGCGAATATACTGAAACACGTAATTAATCAATGTATGTGTGATACGAAACCGCACGAATATTTGGAATTGAAACGGTTGATTGACCAGATGCCGGATGAGTGTGAAACACCCGCGGATTATTTGCGCCTCTCGAATCTTTATGTCGCTGCAAAAGAACGCCTTTTGTTTAAATTGAGCCAGATTAATGCAAATGATTATACGTGGTTGTCGGATGAGATGGTGGAAAAATGTATGAATCGGCTGGATGATATTATCGGGCCAGAATGCGCCGAAGAACCGCCGTTGGTCGAACACGTTATCATTGACCGCGAAATGGTTGCGGAACAGGCCGTTATCAATGCGATGTTATCGCCGCACTTGCCAAACGCCGAAAAGAAATTCCGATTTTCCGCGCGCGCGGATTTGATTACCCGGCGTTGTATCTGGGAATTGAAATGCACCAGTGTGATAACAATCGAACACCGTATGCAAGTGATATTGTATGATTGGTTGTGGCGTGTGGTGAATACGCCGGATTTATTGAAACGGCGTAGTCCGGAATGCGTCAAACCGCGCGAAGTTCGGATTGTCAATATCAAAACCGGCGAGATTGTCCGGTTGAACGCGAGTTTCGAAGATTTGACGACGATTGTGGTCGAATTGTTGAGAGGCAAATACGAAAAGTCCGCTCCAAAAACAAACGAGGAATTTCTGTCGGAATGCCACTCGTTTATGAGTTCTTACGTGGAAAAATGCCAAACACGAATCAGCCGCGAATACATACCCGGATGACGATAGAAAGGTCATATAGAACTGGATAAATTTCTATATGAACTATTATAGTCCGTGAAAAGGAGTTGGTGTAGGGTCGTAATCTTCGAGATATTCCGAAAGCGTCGCATAGAAGAATTCATATGTCATATTGGGTTTCAGGTTCGAACGACTCATTGATACGGAACATCCGCCTTCACTTATGGCCGACACATCGAATTTTTGGATTCCCCGCTTGAAACACTCAAACAGAATATTCTTCGCCTCTCGCTCATTTTCTCGATTTATGTGTAGATGCAGAGAAATCCTCTTGCTTGATAATCCGAACCGGGTCAGTCCTTCCACGATATAAGAAAAATCGCGGGATTTCAACGTTCCCATCGTGTCTGACAAACAAATCTCGTCGAACGCATCCACATCCGGCAAGTCGTTCAATCCATACGACGAGAGGATTTCGTAAATAATAAAATCTTTGTCTATCGGTCCTGTAATCGGACACTCATTGATACAACTCACATACAATTTTGTCTTACAAGAATCCGTCATATTCGACACCATTCGCATCATTTCCGTCAGCTCCGTCTTTTTATAATCCAAATCGCGCTTGGTGTTCTTGATTTGGAAGGCATTGCTCACCGAACTGATAAATGAAAAATTGCGCGCGCCTTGTCGGATAGCATCCAGCAATCCCTTCTTATTCGGAACCAACACATACGTTTCCGCGGAGATTCGCCCCTCTCGAATAGCCTTATGAGCATAATCAAACACATCCTTCGTATCCGCCATTATCGGCAATACTTTCGGCGATACAAATGAGCCGATTTCCATTTTCGGCGGGGCATACTTTTCCGCAATGTGGTTTAACCACTCGATTTTCTTGGGTGTATTATAGTCGGCCGGATTCGCGGATTGGATTCCGTCGCGCAAAGAAACGTCGAATAATATCGGATTGAGTGTTTTGTATATAAATCGGTTGCCGGATGGACAACAGAATCGCTTCATATTGTAAAATGAATGTGTGAATAAAATATCGATGAGTCGCAACTAATATCTGTGTAGAAATCTATTTAACTTGTTTCTAGTATTGTTTCTGATGGGGCTATAGCATTCAAGAAAAAAGAATACTATAATGACTTACCTGATTTGTTTTTGTATTACACATCCGAAATCGAGGAAGTATCCGACCATTCGCCTTCGTCCGTCTCATCGGGAACAATAAATCCTAAAATGCGGCGTTTATCCTCTGCTGAAATGCGAATATTGTTTAGAATTCGACGGAATTTCCCGTAAAATTCGCCCCCCACCCTCGCCTGAATGAGGTCGCCCGATTCGTAGGAATCGATATAAGCCACCAAACTCACATAGAATTCTTGATTGGCCTTATCCAACCTCTTAAACTGCAAGAATTTGGTCTTCAATGTCGCAAACCTGCGCGCGCGTTCCTCTCTCGCTCGTCGGCGACCTTCTTCCAACAAAGATTCCGCCAATATTTGTTCCATCTCGTATTCAAACTCGCTTTCCGACAAAATTCTTCTGTAACATTCATCTTCGTCCCGTTCCGAATAAGGTATAAATCCTCTCGTCGTCGGAGAAGTTGGCAACAAACATTCGTGCCTGGCCGCATCAGCCGGTCTAACGTATTCTTCTTCGCTCATTTTACGGGTTCGATAGTGTTGTTTTGTAAGATTTTGAATTTTGGGGCTTTATGTTATTTACACCATTACATTCAATTTTGGCTCCGGGGTGGGCGACTCAATCCAATTTTGTATGAGAGGATACAATGCGAGGATTGCGAGTCCGGCTGGGAGTGCGAGCGGCTCCGAATAATTGATATACGCCCAAGGCATGACAAATAAAACTGGTAATAGATGTCCTCGCGGTATCATATCATAGCATTGTTGCGTGCGGAAAATAAATCCAAATACCGGCAGTAATGACCGCAATTTTGATTTTTGTGTCAAAAGACAAGTATTTATCAAAAATCATCCTCTCAGAATATAGATTACAAATGTATATTTA
>RHAI01000078.1 GCA_010028705.1 bacterium | reverse complement strand
GCCGGGTACATAAATGTCGACTGGGATAATTCGGTCGATGCCTTGCAATACGCTGTACGTGTCAAATATACCGCCGGATGATGCGCAGGCTCCAACCGATAGTACCCAACGAGGTTCAGCCATTTGCTCGTACACCTGTTTAAGGACCGGCCCTAATTTTTTAGATATGGTTCCCATCACCATTAACAAGTCGGCCTGCCGTGGCGAAAAGCTGGGTCGTTCGGAGCCAAATCGAGCGAAATCGTAGTGAGACCCCATTGTTGCCATGAATTCAATCCCACAACACGATGTGGCAAATGGTAGGGGCCACAGAGAATTTTTTCTGGCAAGACCCACGGCTTTTTCTAGCGAGGTTAGAAAAAAACCACTACCTTCGATTCCTTCAGGTGCGGGTGCCATATCCACTGACTGATTATTATTGGTTGCCACGCTCAGCCTCAAAATTAAATATGTTGTTTTGGTTCAAATATAGTAATGCGATCAAAACGACTCCAATAAATCCGCAAATTTCAATGAGTCCTTGCTGACCCAGTTCCTTGAATGTCACGGCCCACGGGTAAAATAAAATTACTTCGACATCAAACAATACAAACAATATAGCGATTAAAAAATATCTGACTGAGAATTTAACTCGGGCATTACTTTTAGATTCAATCCCGCATTCAAACGCTGAATCTTTGGTTTTTGAATGGCGCTTGGGTCCCAATAGGTGGGAGGCGACCATTGAGGTCGTGACAAACCCTACGGAGATTAAAAACACAATCAGTACCGGTGTAAATGAGTTAACCATAAATTTAATTTTGAAAACTTTAAAAAGGAAGTCGGTATTCGATTTTAGACTAAGGGTTGGGGCTGTGCAATACGCCGATGGATTATTGTGAGATGATTCTAATATTGAGGCCTGTTGGTATAGCGTGAATGGGCTCGTCCATGATAGATTTTAGCGATGATTGCAACCTCAAATGACATCGGGCCGCTGAAAGAAATCGGAAAGATTGTGGCCGAAACGCTAAAATTTATGAGAGAGTCTGTGACTCCGGGAATGACGACTCTCCAACTGGATCAATTGGGAGAAGATTTTATGAATTCGTTGGGTGCACGATCCGCACCACGGTTAATGTATCGGTTTCCAGGGGCTACCTGTATTTGTGTGAACCACGAGACCGCGCATGGTATTCCGGGTACCAAAGTGATTCGCGATGGCGATCTTGTTAATATTGATGTTTCGGCCGAAAAAAATGGGTATTATTCCGATGCTGGAGAGTCGTTTGTCGTCGGATCCCCCGGTCCGAAATTGGCCACCTTGTTGGCTGCTGGACGTGACGCGCTTGAAAATGCGATTAACATTGTCCGCCCGGGTGTCAAGATCAATCAGATTGGTAAAGCGATTGAAGAGACAGCCTCCCGTGCTGGGTTCACTGTCATTCGGAACCTTGGAAGCCATGGGATTGGAAAAAAGCTTCATGAGGAACCTCAGTTTATCGCCGGGTATTATGACGCTCACGACCGGAGAATCCTTGAGGAAAACGTGGTGATCACAATCGAACCGTTTATATCAATGGGGGCGGTTCGAACACGGGATTCTGGTGACGGATGGACGTTGGTCACAAAGCCTCATCAAAAAACCGTCCAATTTGAGCATACACTAATTGTTACTTCGGATGGCCCGTTAATAATGACGCAAGCTTAAATGTCGGATTTCTGGCCAACGGCGAGGACTTAACTGCTTCGACGGTTGCCCCTTAAAAAGGTTTTAACTAAGTTTAAATAGTAGTCTGGGTTCTGATGGTACAGGTAGTAGAGCAGACCCAGCGAATTTATTGCGCCCCATAAACCCGATTTTAATCGAGTAATTTCAGTTAAATTGAAAAATCCATTGAATGTCGTTGCCGTTTGACTAAATAAGAATGGGGTAAGACCATAGTCTAACCCAATTACGATTAATATTCCTAAAAAAGCGGTGCTGCGGCCATTTCCAACGGTAATCATTGACCCTGAAAACAGAAAGAGAAGGAGTAAACGCAATAACGCTTCTGTCCAATTATATATGTACCCATTACTTAAAAAATCCCAGTAGTTTCCAATAATGAAAAAATTTATTATCCCCAGAAGAAGCCACCAAACCTTACTTCCTTTCAGAGCCGGGGCCCATTCTTTTCCTTCCGATCTCTGCTTAAATCCGACCATTATCTCGCCAGGAGTGAGTTTGGTGAACAAGGGTCGGTTTGCTTGGGATTGCGAGGACCTGAACTGAAAATAAACTGCGGTTAATAACGCAATATATGGTACCACAGCTAATGCAAAGTGGGGCGTTTTTACTTTAAACAAAGTGCCGGTAACCATTAATATTGCTTTAGCCAAATTGCTAAACATAAAATAGTTGAACAGTGCAGCAACGCCAGACATGACTGGCTCTAATTTAGCGTTTTGAATCATGTGAATAGTTACATCTTAACCATAATTTGCGTGTTTGGGCAATTGATACGGCTGTAGAACCCATTATTCGGGATGTGTTATTACGTGTACTCTGCGGTCGGTTCACTCCAAATCCCCTGCCAAATGTGTAGCAATTTGGCGTTGTCTGCGATATCAACTACACGATTTTTTTTCTGAGTGTCCTTGAAGATAATGGCGATTGACGGAGCCCAGAGCAAGGCTAGAAGTCGACTCTCCCTTAAATGCATCTGAGTACGCCTCGCGTTATATAACGCTGATAGTGGCGTTTTCAGTGGCGCCTGGATATTGTGTTTTTTGAGCATTAGCCGTACATTTCCCGACAAATTTCTGTTGGAGGCATCACCATGAATCAAATGTTATTAACCCCCGGAAATGTGATGCGAACAGCGATTCGGCCCGACATCGTCATGCAATCTGGAAGCGGATCGTGGCTGGTCGACCAATCGGGTAAACACTACCTCGATTTCTTGCAAGGTTGGGCGGTAAATTCCTTAGGCCACTGTCATCCTGTTGTTGTCGATGCTTTGACAAAGCAAGCACAACAGTTAATCAATCCGAGTCCCGCGTTTTACAATGCCCCGATGCTCAGGTTTTCGGAATTGTTGGCGGAATTATCATCCCTAGACCAGGTGTTTTTTTGTAGTACCGGAGCTGAAGCGAATGAAGGCGCGATTAAGTTGGCCCGAAAATGGGGCGCCTTACACAAAGATGGGGCTTCAGAATTCATAACATTTTCAAATTCGTTTCACGGGCGGACGTTGGCCACCATGTCGGCATCAGGTAAGCCCAATTGGGACCATTTATTTGAACCCAAAGTTCCTGGATTTAAAAAACTCACCTTTAATTCGCCATCTGAATTAGCGGCCGGCGTTACGGATAAGACGGTTGCCATTATGTTGGAACTTGTTCAAGGTGAGGGTGGCGTGATTCCGGCAGACCTTCAGTTTGTTGAAACTATTCGCTCACTATGTCAGGAAAAAAATATTTTATTAATTGTCGATGAGGTACAAACTGGCATCGGCCGTACTGGAACAATGTTCTGTTTTCAGAATTATAATTTGCGCCCCGATATCGTAACTTTAGGTAAGGGGATAGGCTCTGGTGTACCGTTGGCGGCGTTGCTTAGTACGAATCGGGTATCCGTTTTTGAAGCGGGAGATCAGGGCGGAACTTATAACGGGAACCCACTGATGGCCGCCGTTGGGCATGCTGTTGTATCGTATCTATCGCAGCCAATCATTCAGCTAAAAATTGCGGACAACGCGAATCGGTTGCACGAGGCCTTGAGCCGGATTGCCTCCTTGATTCCGGGGGCATATGTTCGGGGGAAAGGACTGTTACTGGCGATCGTTTTTCCTCATGACATCGCGCAGACCGTGGTGGACGAGGCATTGACTGATGGATTGTTGCTCAATGCACCGCGGCCTAATGTACTTCGCTTTATGCCATCGTTGGTCATCGATTCGGCCGATATCGATGAAATGGCGGCTCGCTTGCACCGGATTGTTGCGCGACTTTAAGACTGATTTGTCACGTTTACGACCCTCGACTAGTGGTCGAGAAAGTCTAGGTCAGCCGTGTTGATGCTAGATTAAGTAGTTCAAACGCTTCGGTGCAATTGGGATCTATGTCAAGTACGGCTTTAATACAGGTCAGGGCCTCAGTAATTTTGTTGTCATCAATAAAAAACTTAGCACGATATAAATGAGGAAGGTGGTTGTTGGGTTCTTTTATGGATAACTCATCGAGTAGTGTATGGGCATCGTCGATCATGTTTAGTTTATGGAGGGCAACGGCTTTTAAAAGGTCGATCTCTAATCGATCGGAGTCATTTTTTTTGGCGGCGTTCAGTGCTTTAATCGCATTCTGATAGTCATTCAATTGAACACATACAAGTCCGTGCTGGAATAGGTATTCAGGATTCGTAGGTTCCATTATGATGAGCCTCTGAAGCCATTCGTTGGCGAGTTTGAATTCGGAGTATCGAATTAATATTTGAACGCCATCGATTAATATTTGCCTGTTTTCTGGCGCTAATTGTTGGGCGGTTACAATGTGGTGAGGGGCTTTGTCAAAATTAAGGAGATCCAGCGTTTTGGCGAGCAAGTGGTGATAATCTGGATTGTCTTGGAATCGCTCCATTGGCGAGCTAAGGTGGTTCAGTGCCTCGTCAAATTGATCGGTCTCATAGGCGAAGCGTGCTAGGAAAAAATGGGCATCATTGTTGTGCTCGTCGACCAATAGTATCGATTCGGCTAATTGCACCGCATCCGTCCACCGTTCTTGATAGATCAAGTTTTCCAGAAAACCCACTTGAACGTCGACTGGTTGGCGGGTTTGGCTGAACAATTTTTCGTAGGCGATTTGGGCACTTGAGTAGTCCCCAGACTTCGATAGACACATGGCACGTACCGCGG
The DNA here is from genome assembly GCA_010028705.1 of bacterium. GTDB lineage: Bacteria > Margulisbacteria > Marinamargulisbacteria > SXXA01 > SXXA01 > RHAI01. The sequence continues at coordinate 706 of RHAI01000078.1, read as the reverse complement.
CAAAGGATTCTTTACTATCCTCTGGAAGCGAATCTAGGATTTCAATCGCTGCGGCGTAATTCCCGTTTTTTATGGCCTCTTCAACGCGTTTTATTTTTAAATCGAATGGCATCGGTGACTCCTTAAATAGTAGGCCGGTTTTCGTGTTGCTTTAGCGGTGTTACCCCACAACATACTGTCAAGCCGTCGTGTATCAATTGAGTGAATAGTGTGTCGCAATTGGGACCTTGTGCATGCCGTTGGTTGGCAACGGGCGTTGGCGTTTAGTATACTACCTCGGCCTTTTAATTTGGACTCCCTTTAGAAATGATCGTTGGGAGCTCGAAATTTTAGTTTCGGAGAGTCAAAAAATGGAAAAATACACGTATATCAATAATGCGAATCCTGCATTTGTTGAGGAAATTTATAATCAATACCTGACAGATCCGAATTCGGTCGATTTGTATTGGAAGCGGTTTTTTGAGGGGTATGATTTTTCACTGTCGGAATTGGGTTCAGCGGCGTCCCCAGCGTTCGCGAAGGAGGTGGCGGTATCCAAGTTAATTGATGGATATCGAGTTCGTGGCCATTTATTATCTCAGACCAATCCTGTTCGGCCCCGTCGTGTTCACAAAGTGGATCTGGAACTGGATTATTTTGGGTTGTCTGAGGCGGATTTGAATTCTGAGTTTGATGCAGGCAACGAATTAGGATTAGGTCGAACCAC
>RHAI01000077.1 GCA_010028705.1 bacterium | reverse complement strand
GGGACGGTCACACTTGCCGTCACGGGGAATTCCGACATCCAGCGCTGGATATCATCCTCCGTTGCATCCCCCACTACCGAAATATTGGGTCGATGACATCGAATCAATTGCCCCCATAAATCGCGGACAGCCGCCAATGTAACCGCGTTAATCTCGGGGACCGTGCCCAGATCGCTTTGCCCCATCGGGTGCGATCGGCCGTAAGACTCCTGCACTGATGCAAAATCGGCAATCCAGTCGAGATTGGATAGTCGGGACGTTACCACCTCAATTAATTCGCCTCGAACACGGTTAAAATCGGAGTCACTTAATCGAGGAGTGAACCAACGCTCAGCCGCCAACGTCATCACCGGTACCATATTCGATTTAAGAGCGACGATAGAGAGCACCGTATCATCGAGCCCGACTTCAACCGATATCGATGCGCCCAAACGATCCAGCTCGCTGGTAAAGTCTTCCAGCGAGCGTTGGGCGGTATCTTGATTCCACAACCGGCTTAATACGCCCGCAGTTCCATTGTGAACACCGAGTTGACTGGCGAGTATTTTTCCGCCCGGAATCGAATAGGTTATCCTCACAAGCTCATTTGACGTATCGCTAATCCCAAGTACGGGGATATCGTTCACCCGGGTGTTCCAAATCGGTAAATTTAAGGAATATCCCGTGATGTTAGATGTCGGTCGTAGGGACCGATCTATATCGCTTCGGATCGCCACGGAATGAGTCGCGGAATTCGACTTAGTCGGTGAATCGGGAGCAAGCCGATCGGATAATTTACCCTTCGGCATGACGCTTAAAGCAACATACGGCCGATGAGTAATATACGTATTAACCGCTTGTCTCACACTTTCAGTCGTTACCAATTGATACCGGGCCGCTTCTTTTGCCAGAAATCCCGGATGCCCGTCAATGATCTCGTTTAGGGCCAACTGATGAGCAGTTTGATCCAGCTGCTCCAGAAGCCGCATCGTATCCACCTGATAGCGCGTGATAAATTGGTCCACCTGGCGTTTCGCCAACCCGTCGCGGGCTATGGAGTCAATACATTGGGTTATGGCCGCATCGAGTTGCCCCAGGGAGACCCCAGGATACGGAATGGCGGAAATAACAAACTCCCCACTCAATTCCGACGCGTAGTTTGATACATCCACCTCAGACGCAAGCTGAGTCTTCACCAACGCCTGATACAGTAACGAATTGGCACCGGTTCCTAACACGAATGCCGCCGCATCTAATTCCGCTTCGTCATAATGATGGCGATACGGCGCTGGATACGCGCGGATAAGTTGAGGTTGTTGAATTAAGGAGTCTTCGTACGAAGCGTAAATGATGGCATCCATGGTGGACACTTTCCGAGGTGTGTTTCGGACCGATGGCCCGGGAAGAATCGGCCCAAAATAGCGATCAACGAGTGTTAACGCATCATCGGTTTTGACATCTCCCGCGATGACCAACGTTGCATTATTTGGTCCGTACCATCTCTGAAAAAAACGCTTGAGATCCTCGGCATTGACACGATCCAAATCATCGACATTCCCAATCGTTTGCCAGGAATAGGGATGATTAACGGGGTACAATAATCGATCAATGTAGGCACCCGTGAGCCCGTACGGTCGATTGTCGTAGTTTTGGGCTTTTTCATTTTTTACTGTGGCACGTTGAATTTCAAATTTTTCTTGATTAATACCATCGATAAAATAGCCCATCCGATCCGATTCCAACCATAGCGCCGTTTCCAATTCGTTACGGGGTAACGTTTCATGATAGGTCGTCCAATCCCGCGATGCAGAGCCATTCATTCGGCCACCAGCATCCGTCACAATTTGAAAATGCGCGTTGTAGGGAACATGTTTACTTCCTTGAAACATCATATGTTCGAACAAATGGGCAAACCCAGATTTTCCGATATCCTCCCGGGCCGAGCCAACATGAAACATCATTTCCACATGGACAATGGGATCCCGATGGTTTTCGTTAATAATGACTGTCATCCCGTTGTCTAACCGATATTTACTGTAAGGCACGACCACCGGGGACCGACTTGGCACGACCCTCTCGATTAACTGAGGCGCGGCCCAAAGGGATTGGCACAGCGTCATACCGATCATCGCTAAAATAAATGTGCGCATAGAATCTCCTAGCAAGTTATACTGATTTAATGAGTCGACTATCTGACATCGTTACCGGAACTATTCACGAGTTATCTCGAAAGGGAACCGGCATTCTACACATTGGAAAAATACCAGTATACGTTGCCGGAACAGCACCTGGCGATACCATAACTGCAATGGTAATCAAAACATCCAAACACTTTGCAATTGGCAAATTATTAACGATAGTGTCCCCCTCACCATTCCGTCGTCCGAGCCCATGTCCCGCATCCCCTCGATGTGGGGGCTGTGGACTGATCCATCTCGACCCAAGCTATCAACGGCAGCAAAAAATTCAATGGTTACGAGACCTGCTCGACACACAGGGTCTAACGTGTGAGATATCCGATATGGTGATTGGACATGAATTGGGATACCGCCATCGCATCAACCTATCGAAAACCACCCACACCTCCCTGCCCTACGGAATGAACCGATGGCATAGTCAATATATTGAGCCACTCTCGCACTGCCCAATCGCCGTGCCATCGATCAATGACGCATGGGACCAGTGGAGTGAATGGGGAGAATCTCGTCACTTATCGACACTCACGATTAGTGCGAATGGAAGTGGTCAGACTGCGGTCGCCGGTAACGATTCAGACGGACGCCGTTATGACTCTGGCGATACGATCTTAACCGACACCCTCAATGGCATACGATACAGTTGGACCAGTGATTCCTTTTTTCAATCCAATATTCCGCTCGCGGCCCAACTGGTTAAAACGGTCGCCAGCCTACTATCGCCGGGTCGATTGGAGACGGGGGTGGATGTATTCTGTGGGGTGGGATTATTCGGATTATACATGGCCACCATGTGCCACGCGATCGTGGGGATCGAAAGCAATCCAGCGGCCGTGGACATGGCACGGTTCAATGCCGACGCCAATGGGATCGACAATTTTGAGGTCCGATGTCAGGAAGCCGAACCATTTTTCAAATCGGGTGTTCCGATGGATTTTGGTGTAGTGGATCCGCCACGGACCGGATTGGGCCCCGCATTGTGCGATCAGATATGCCAATCCGGAATTGGACGATGGGTCTATGTCTCATGCAACCCGATAACATTAGCCACCGACCTCGCCCGCTTATCCTCCCATTATTCCATTTCGACGATCATTCCATTCGAGATGTTCCCCAATACGGTCCACAGCGAAGTCGTTGTGAGTTTGACTCGTTGATAATCAGTTCCGTATTGACCCACACAACAATATCCTGTTTCGTGTAGTCACAGTCCACCCTGCCGGGTACCCCAGTTGACTCACAAATGATCGGAGGGACCACTATCCAACGGATGATATTCACGGTATCTAAAATGACGACCCAATTGGTAAACGGTCTCGCTGAATATCGCATCGGCGCACCGACCCATGACTGTCCGATTGGCCCAGGCCAAACGATATCGATCCGAGACACGGGAAAACGGTTTTGCTGCGTTTGCAATCGGCCAACACGATCCCTATTCGGGCAAGGACTGTGTTTCCCATGCTTTAAGACTGGTCCAGAAAATTCAGAATGTATTATTCGGCCCGCGCTGTGTCAGGGCCATTTAGGTCGTGGAAGAGATCCCGATTGGGAACGTCGGCACCACGTTCAACCTCACGTGGTTTACATCGCCAATAGTGGCGGGATAAAAGTAGGTGTCACCCGACAGTCACAAATCCCAACCCGATGGATTGATCAGGGTGCTTCCGATGCGCTAATCATTGCCGAGACACCGAATCGGTATGAGGCCGGATGTATTGAAGTAGCTCTCACCCCGTCGTTAGGCGACAAAACACATTGGCAACGGATGCTAAAAGGGATGGATCAGTCACTCGATCTGCATGCCATCGCCGAGACCAGCATCAGCACGCTACCATCCCATTTAAAATCGATGACGGTTCTCCATCTCCCCGCCGTCTCGATTCGCTACCCCGTGACCACCTATCCCACACAGGTTAAATCAATTAAGTTGGACAAGCACCCCGTCTTCGAGGGAAAAATTATCGGCATCCGTGGCCAGTATCTGATTCTGGATAACAACCGCGTGTTGAATATTCGCAACCATAGCGGAATCGAAGTGGAACTTCTTCTGTCGTACAATTCGGTCCATCCCCATCCGGCGGAAGATTTAGACAATCAATCGTCGCTATTTTAAGGAGTCCCGACCGCTATGATCACCGAAAAAGGTCCGCGCATTGATTGGCGGCATTGCGTTTACTTGGCCCAGATTGCCGTGGCGATTGTGAGCACATTGGCCGCCCCAAGTTTCGCAATCGATTCCCGAAATGAGTCACTGAAAATCAACGGACTCAACCAAGAATTCATTCTGATTACAGCCAACCGAGTGCTATCCCCGGTACCACAGTGGGGCGCACGCCTCACCGAGATCGACACATCGACGCAACTCCGCCGTGGGGAAATATCGATTGTTAATAGCTTGAATCTGTTACCTCAAGTTGGTGCCGTCGACACCGGACATCAGCAGTCGTTGTTTATGCGAGGTCTACCCAGTCAGTACACGAAGATGATGGTAAATGGGATTGACATGAAGGATCCAATTTCGCCTCAAGGGGCCCCATTTTGGGATGGCCTAATTTTATCGACAATCGATTCTCTGTCACTCATTGATGGATCGCAGGGTGCCATTTTGGGCCAATCGGCAATCGCCGGAGCGATCAATGCATCGATTGCTCCTCGTGGATTTCAGGCACAACTCATTGGTGCCGGAGACTACTGGCAACGGTCACTTAAAGCCGGCATCGATGTCGGCGATTGGGCTCTCGTCGCCGTCATGTCAGGCGAACGAGATCACCGACTATCCTCGTTAAAGGACGGTAGTTATCCAGACATTGACCCCTATCACTCCGACAATCAGTTTGTATCGGCGGAGTGGCACCCGTCGAATTTCAAATGGATTGGTCAGGTATTGAGAACCGACAGTATCGCGTATCTCGATAATCCCTACGGTGATCATCCCGACGGGATATTGTCGACACAAATTTTACGGGGTGGCAGTCGTGCCGAGTGGAAATTATCCCCCACAATCACCCCAGCCATTGAAAGTACGTATAGTCGAATCGCCCGAAATGACACGAGTGGGCCAAGCACCTACACCGGTGAACACCTGTCGTTGGGTGCCACGGTGACGTCTCAGTTGGGCAGTATTGAGACGGTAACCGGCTTGACCTTCCGGTCCGAAACGGGGTCCTCCACATATCAGTCGAGTAATCGGATCGATTCGACTGACATATTTTCATCGATCGCCATTGATGCCTCACCCCTGCAGGTCTCGATGTCGGGGCGTGGAATTTTTAACTCTCAGAACCAATCCGGAGTAGTAGGTAGTGTGGGGACAGCAGTATCATTGTGGCAGGGTGCCCAGTGGACGAGTAGTATTGGAACTGGATTTCGGTGTCCATCACTGTATGAATTATTGAATTCGGAGAATCTGGTAGCTGAACGGTCCTGGAGCGGAGACACCCGGATCAGCATGCCGATCCTAATGGATGCCGCATTCTATGCGTCCGCATTTTATTCAGAAATACAAAATAGAACCCAAGATACGTATCAGGCCCCGACATATAACCTGGTATACATCAATCAACCTGGAATCACCATCGCTAAAGGGGTTGAACTTGGAATTAGCTCCGGCCATTACTTCCGATTATCGTACAACCGAACCATTTCAGGATCAGACAATGGGGAAGAGGCCCGTATACCGGAATTCAAATGGACGGCCACGGCC
>RHAI01000076.1 GCA_010028705.1 bacterium | reverse complement strand
TAATATCGATCGATATTATAGATTAGCGAAGTACTTGTAAACACCGTTGCCGTTGGGCACACCCGCCGTCAATTATAAGTGAGCCTGATGGAGTGCGACACAGGCCAACACTTTGGCACCAAACGGAATCGCCTCGTGGGCGACGTAAAACTGAGGTGAGTGGGCGGGAATGGGTACGGCGGAGGGTTCGCAAGCCCCAACTCTGAAAAATGCCCCCGGAATCTGTGTCAGATACACAGCAAAATCTTCCGACGCCAGATTGAGTGGGCCGAGGGGTCGTATCACCTCTGGCCCCAGTTCGGCACTAATCGCAGCGGTCGCGTGCTCGATAATAGACTCAGTATTATTAATTGCTGGGACACCGGGAATCCACTCGATCCGACTGCTTGTCCCAAACATCTCATCAATTCCGGCGGTGATCGCGGCAATCCGCTCCATGCATCGGCGCCGTGTCAGCGAATCCACGGTCCGCATGGTACCCAATAGCTCGGTTGATCCCGCCAAAATATTGGCCGCCACACCACCGTGAATCGATCCTACCGTAATGACCACCGGATCCGATGGATGAATCGAGCGCGAGACAATCGACTGAATGGCCGTCACCCACTGGCTCGCCGCCACGATCGTATCCACCCCTTGATGAGGCCGCGCCGCATGGGCCGATTGACCGGAGATTACCACTTGAAATCGATCCGACGCCGCCGATAACACACCGGATTGACACACCACCGTCCCAATTGGAAAATTTCGATCCACATGTCCCCCAAAAATGGAATCCAAATCGGCAAGCTCACCGGATTCTAAGAGGGCTCTGGCACCTTGAACGATCTCCTCTGCCGGTTGAAAAATAAGTTTGATTTTGCCGCGAGCCAGTCGTTTTTTGACCATTAATCCGGCCGCTAAGGTCCAGGCGGTGTGAACATCATGGCCACAGGCGTGCATCACCCCATCGCGTTGACTGCGAAACGGAAGGGCCACGTCTTCGTGAATCGGCAACGCATCCATATCGCCCCGAATCCCCACCACGGGTCCCGGTCGACCGGAATCAATTGTCGCCACAATTCCCGTTCCCGCCACGATGGTAAACGGAATCTCTGCGGCGGCTAACGCCGACTGGATACACGCCGATGTATTAAACTCTTGAAATGCCAGTTCGGGATGAGAATGAATCGTTTCACGAATCGACACGATTTGACGCCATTCAGAGGGAGATAAATCTAACGATCCCATTTTTTCGAACCCTCCGGTATAGTATTCCGACACGGTAACACAACGTATCGAGTACTCGCACCTATTCCCTTTTAAATGGAGACTTATTCATGATTTTATCGGACAAGACGCTTAAATCACTGATTCAATCCGGAGAACTTTCGGTGTCACCGTTAGATGAGCATAGCATTCAGCCGGCATCGATCGACTGTCGCCTCGGCGACCATTTTTTGCTCGTTGATGACACGCTAAATCAGGACATCACCCTGGACACTCCGGTCCGATACACGGAGACTAAAAGCCAATCGATTATTATTCCACCCCATCGATTTTTACTCGCAACGACGTTGGAAACGATTCGATTACCATCCAATCTTTCCGCGTTCGTTGAAGGCCGAAGTTCGATTGGACGGATCGGGCTTTTTATTCAGAATGCGGGATGGGTTGACGCCGGATTTGAGGGTAAAATCACCCTTGAATTGTACAACGCAAACTCGCTACCTATCCGTCTCGATGTCGGGCGACGTATTTGTCAGTTGGTGTTCTGTCGCATGGATCAGCACGCCGAAACACCCTACGTCGGGAAATATCAAGGCCAACATCAAGCCGTCGGTAGTCGTATTTTTTTAGATCCCGATCGATCGTGACTGGTTTAGCGATTAATCGGCCCTGTCCACGATGTAACGAATCCACACTCACAATCCAAGACAATCAGCTCCAATGCCACGCCCCTGCCTGCGACTTCTCATCCGGATTTGATTGCCCAATCTGCGAGGCGTCACTCGACGACATTAACGCAAGTATCGAAGAGAACGACCTGTCATTAATGTGTCCAGGGTGTCGTAACCGAATTGGATTACGCAAGATTAAATACCTGATTGAGAATTCGATGGTTGTCGATTACGACCACCGGTGTACGCTGTGTAATGGGCCCACCATTCACCGCGCGTCGATGAATTTAGGGCATCGATGTTTTTTCTTCCCCAAATGTTCGGGGCAAACTGACTTATTCGGAACCATTCGAGAATCGTTTGTCTTTTTGGATTTTGAAACCACCGGACTTGAACCCAACCATGACCACATTATTGAGGTCGGTGCCCTCAAAATTGATGAAGACGGATATGAACATATTTTTCAAGAACTCATCCAACCACCGGTGTCCATTAGCCCAAAAATTACGCAGATTACCGGTATCGACAATGATATGGTTAAACACGCACGCCCCATCGAACCGGTCATGCGCCAGCTACGGGAATTTATTGGATCCTCCAAATTAGTCATCCACAATGCCGATTTCGACATGTTGTGGCTGTTAATCGGATTAATTCGCCATGATATTCCCTTGGTCGACAGTTCGGTGATATGTACATTGAAGTGGGCTCGGTCCAATGGCGAATCCCATGCATCGTTGGGTGCGTTGACCAAAAAATACGGCATTGGCCATGCCAATGCCCACCGTGCTCTGGCTGATGCCGCTGCGACCCGAGAACTGTTTTTTATATTTGATCGGAATCCAAAAACACCGCGACCCATTCTCGAATCGACTCATTATCTGGCCCAAGTCAAACGACTGTTACGTCATTCATCGTAAGGCACGAGTCGGGATCGGGGTAGAAATTGATAAAAAAATAGGGCCTTCAGTCAAAGGCCCTACCGAGAACTGTTGCGCACGAAGCGGATCCTACCCAATTATTTGGATTGGTTTTGGGCCGCCGATGATTGATTCAACAATTGACCTAAATTCTGGCTGCTTTGCTTCTCCAGCTGAGCACGCATCGATTCTTGCATACGATCCATAGATACTTGCCAAAAATCTCCGCCCATTACCTGCTTCGTTCGTTCAATAGGATCAACTTCATCTGCCATGGCTAGAACCTCCTTGTTATCAAAGGACACCGAGTATTATCGACAGATTTTTAAAAACTTACACATCGAAATAAATCAATGCTAATTACCGCTGGCCCTGGAGTGGCGAGGTTCGGCAAATACGGTTACGGCCATTGGCATCAGTTACGGTCTCTGGAGTATAGTGATCAGGATGAACAAAAGTCCACACAGCCCCTTCCCGATCGGTTCCCGCCATTCCCTATCCATTCACGACATCGGTCATAGTGGCGACGGAGTCGGTCGATTAGGTGCCATACCGGTGTTTGTTCCTGGGGCCTTACCGGGGGAAACCGTCGAGGTGGAAATTACGGCCACGACCCGAGGATTGGCCCGCGGTCGGTTAATCCGGGTGACCCAGTCGGCCCAGAATCGAGTCACTCCGCCGTGTGGACATGCCGGAACATGCGGCGGATGTCAACTCCAACATCTCGATTATCCGGGACAAATTCAGTGGAAACGGAATCGGGTGGTCGATACATTGTCACGGATCGGACAATTGGATGTCACCGTTGACCCGGTGATTCCGATGGCGGACCCACGCCATTACCGCAATAAAGTGATTGTTCCCTTCGGATTTTCCGATACGATCGTCACTGGTTTTTTTGCCACCGGTAGTCATCATTTGGTACCGATATCCGATTGTTTAATTCAGGATAGTCGGTTTCAAACAATTATTGATGCCACCGTCGAATTTGCCAATCGCGTTCAGCTCACAGTGTATGATGAAGTGAGCCATCGGGGCCTGCTGCGGGCGGTGATGCTCCGCGCATCGGATACTGAGTTAGTCGTGGGTTTGGTCATCAACGGCACCTCGCTACCGCATCACCACCAATGGGTCGAGACGTTACGTCACGAGGCAACCCCCACCGGCATTGGTCTCATTATTAACCAGGACCGAACGAACGTACCCGTAACAGACTCGATACGGATGCTCTATGGATCACCGGTCGTGACCCACACATTCAATGGACTATCATTATCCGCTCCGGCCACCGGTTTTTTTCAGGTAAATTCAATTCAAACCCGGGTATTACTTGATACGATTAACCAAATGAGTCCGACTCACTATTCAACGCTGTTTGATTTATATTGTGGTGTGGGAGGGATCGGATTGTCATTGGCCCACAAATGCCAGCAGGTTTTCGGAAACGAATGGACGTCGGAGTCCGTCAATTATGCCCGGCAAAACGCGATAACCAACGGTATCCACCACGCACAATTTGAGGCCGGAGATGCGGCACTCGTCATGACGGCGTGGCGTAATCGAGGGTATCGACCCGACATTGTTGTTGTCGATCCACCGCGAAAAGGATGTAGCCCCGAGGTGATCGAGTGTATTCGACGGGCCGCCCCCAAAACAATCATTTATGTGTCCTGCGACCCCGGTACATTGGCCCGGGACCTCAGACTCTTATCGACGGCCTATCACATTGATCGTATCCAACCGATTGATATGTTTCCCCATACCGCGCACATCGAGACGGTCGTCGCACTCACCCAACGTTAACCGACATCACTCCCGGGTGGACGGCGATCCGCCGTCTGGAATCCACCACCGCCGTTTGCTATTTGGCGGCGACCCAGGGCCTGGGTCAACGGGGCCTCGTTACTGAGGCAAATCCAATGAATATTTTCGTATATTGGGTGAAACGGACTGAATCGTCAGCCTCTGATCCAATCGATTAGGTGCCAATCGATTACTCCATTCAAGGAAGACCACCACATGATTTTCCTCAAAATCACACTCTAAATCGATGAGATCGACTTCCTGAGGCGACAGCCGATACAAATCGCCATGAAAAACAACCCAATCCGGTCCTTCGTGACGATGGAGAATATCATAGGTGGGTGATGTTACCGAGGGTACGAGGTTCAATCGGTGCCCAATCGATCGAACCAGCGTTGTTTTCCCCACCCCCATTTCGCCGTCAATGCCAATATAAACTTTCCGTTTATGGCGACCCATGGACGTCACCTGATCGATAATAAATGACGCGACCTGATCGATGTGGTCTACATCCGAGTACCGAGTCCGATGGAGATCCCGTCCAATCTCAATCACCGGAACATTGATTTCAGGATCCACCCATGTCGGACATAATTCAATCACTGGAGTCATGACAAATGAGCGATTCCGATACCTCGGATGGGGAACAGTTAATTCATCCGACCGAAACCAGTCATTCCCCCAGAAAATCAAATCCAGATCAATTGATCGTGACTCGGATTGTCCTTTGTGAGATCGACCGAGTTGAGTTTCAATGTGAGATAACCCATTAAAAAACGACGCGACATCCGAGTGAGTTTCCACCTGAACCGCACCATTTAAAAATAATGGCGTACCCGGGGCCATGCCCACGGGATCCGTGTCGATCATCGTTGATTCATTCACCGATATCACACCCGGCAATTCACGAATCATACGGATAGCGGTCGTGATGGTGCCCATTCGATCCCCCAAATTGGACCCCAACGCCACAATGGCGGTGGTCACTTCGTGTGCCCTATTTCGGGGGTTGTTCCAGTCTGACGAAGGATAAATTCAGCTAACAGTCGGGCCCCGTACCCACTCATTCCTTTTGTGGCATAACCGGATTGATTTCGGGGCTTCATCATACTAGCCATATCAATATGAGCCCATGGAATATCCCCCACGAAATGTTCCAAAAATTTAGCACCCGTGCACGTGCCACCTTTCCCCGCCTCGGACATATTGGCGATATCGGCAACGTCTGATTTTAGGTAGTCTTTAAATTCAGAAAATAGCGGCAGTTGCCAGGTCCATTCCCCAACATGCTTACCGGACGCGATTAACTCGTCAATGATCGCTTGAGAATTACCCAAAACGGCCGCAGCGAGTTCCCCCAACGCCACCGAACATGCACCAGTGAGCGTTGCGATATCGATAATCATTCGTGCATTTTCGCGTTTAATCGCGTGAGTTATGGCGTCACACAGAAT
>RHAI01000075.1 GCA_010028705.1 bacterium | reverse complement strand
TCAACAAACTACTCCAATGAATACTTTGTTGGAGGGAATTGTCGGAGTGTTGTCGGATGCCATAACGGATGGCGGCGGTCCATTCGAGCGCGAATTCACATTCAACCTCAATGATTTATTAGGTTCCGCGAATATTACGACACTCCCTCGCGGCAACAACGGAGGCGGCAACAATAGCAGTCCGAACTGAAGAATTCATCCATCCTCTCGACCAACCTAAAATACAATTCCGTCTATCCAAATAAAAACACGGTTATTATTTGGATTTTATACTTACCTGGCTGGCACTCGCACTCGCACTCGCAATCATTCTTATTTTGCTTCTCCAGCGCCGGCGGCGGTCGCGTGGCTGCGGCGAATGGTTATATTTGGATGGATTGGCGCTTCTGAATCGGAATCGGAATTTGAATCCGACGATTCTTCGGTGAGGTCGAAGACGCGATTGGCATATCGAAATTCTTGAGGAATATAAGCCGACAGGTGAGAGGAGGATTCTGTAGTAGGCTGCATTCCTTCATAGTAGTCGAGGCAAGTGCTGCGTTGGAGCGGCGGTGGCGCGGAGTCAATGACCTCGATGAAATATTGTTCGCCATTCTCCTCTCGACCATCTTCCGTGGAATCTTGTTCCGACGACGACGACGACACATCTATCCTCTGTCGTATCAGTTCCAAATGTTCGTCGTTGATGGCCTTCAGGGATTTTAGAGTTGCACTGATGCATTCCAGTGTGCGAACCGCGTCTTCATATGGCATATTTAAATCGACCGCTGCAAAACAATTGAGAGCGGCGATGTGTTGGGCAAATTGTTGGCGTTCCGTGTTATTCATTTCTAACAGGATTAAAATCAAAATCAAATCAGATAGGGCAATTGCGGAGTTGAGAGGAGTAGTGGTAAATAGAGAATTGGCAATATTGTTCGGTAAATTCGAATGTCATCCTCTCAACACAAAATAAAAAGCCATTCAATTTTTACAATAAAGCCGACTCGGTTTCTTTTTTCAGCCAGGTAGTGCGGTCTCGATTATACAATATACTGTCGGACCTATAAGCCGAATATATATTGTATTCGCCGGAGGAAGTAATCCGAATTGCCTTGTAAATGCGGTTTATCATAAAGAGCGCATTTGTAATAAACACTGTGGCAGTGGTATTGTTGAGATAGTTTTTGTAAATGACGGTTCCGCTTACACCAATATTCACGAAGAAGAAAAGGAGCAGACCGCGTGTATAGACTCGATACCAATTGTTAATGCGCAAGATTTCCTCTCGCGGTTTCTCGTCCATGGATTGCATCATCGCAATCAAATATTCCTTGTCGGTCGCCGACGACTTATCGACTATTAGATGCCGTTTCACCGTCCTCTCGCGCTCTTTCTCCAAGAGGAACATTCCGCAGAAATAGACGGCCATCAATGTATTCATACTGATGGCGGCGGATTCCAATTCATCCGTGGGCGAACAATTCTGCGAAATAGTACAAGAATATCCGTCGCAATTCTGCGGGACAAACACGATTAAATAACTGCTTATCACCGTGCGATACACTTCGAATACAGAATACATCAAGATAAACATGCGTTGGGTGCTGGTTAGTCGCCCTTCCGGGTTTTCAAATGCATTATTCACGAACTGGTTTATCGACCTCTCGTCGAGAGGATGAGGCATTTCAAAAATATTCTCGAGACGGTGGTCCATTTCCAACGATGATGACGGTTTAATAACAACCCCGTCGCTCATAAGTTCTTTATATAAACAAATAATATAACTAAAATCGAAGGAGAATCCAATGCCACTATCGGCGAAGAATATAGCCATCCTCGTTATCGTGTTAGTGGCACATTATTTTCCGGTGAATTATTTGCAAAAAGCGATTAGCTCACAGATGCCATTACCACGGTCGATGTTGGTTCGGCCCTCGTCGGAATGTGCGAATGAGTTGTTGTCGCCGGGCGGGTCGATTAGTAGTCCTTGCAGAGGAATGCCGTCAGGCCACACGGAGACGGCGGCCATATTCGCTTGGGTTCTATACCAATCCGGTCATTTGCGCTGGTTTTCCGCGTTGGCTATTATTCTGATTATGGGAACACATAGAATACTATTTGCGCGCCACAATGCGATTCAAGTGGCGGTGGGTGCATTGCTGGGAATCTTTTATGGAACGCTCTACTACAAAACTGGCTTATCTCTAATGAGTTTGGGCACATTATGTTTTGTTATGCTGGGAATATCCGTTAGCTATTTTATTGCGCCACTAAGTGTGCTGGACCAACAACACCAACAACAACAGCCCAATAAAAACAATGCGGATGACGCATACGGAGGATGGACAATAGAGAGGCCGCAGGATATTTCGCAATACTTACCTTGATTTTGCGACCCACTTACTCAGAGTTCAGGTCGAGTTCGGTTTCAAGAAGAAGGTCGATATGTCGCGCGCGTGGTTCTTCTGGTTCTGAATTTGTATTAGCCATTTATCGAATAAGAGAGGTTTGACCTTTTTCGAGCAGAATTCGTCGTGTTTTTTGGCGAAGGTTTCTTGGTCGGGGTATTTCTTCCGCAATTCCGCGATTTCTTTTTTATGCGCTTTAATGGTGAGAGGTTTCTTCTGGGTTTCCCATATTTGTTCGAGACCGAGACCATATAATTGTTGCAGAGGCTTCATCAATTGCCGTGTTATATAATGCGTGTAGTCGATTTTCAGGTTTTCCGACACGATATATTCGGGTAATTCGATTTTGTCGCCTTGGAGTTTGGCGGCCGGGTTTTCGAAGAATACGAATTTGAGTCGGTCGCCCGGTTTCGGTTTGTTGCCTGGGTCGCGTCGGCCTATTCGGTCGGCCAACACGCGATGTGCGATTGTCAGCGGATTTTTATAATAACTGCTGAGTGCGCGGGTAATCATCAATTTGTCCATTGGAACGCGGCCTTCCACTAATTCCTCTAGACAGCGGTTCAAGAATTCGACGGATTTCATGATATCGTGTTCTTTCATCAGGATGTTGAGGATGCCGCCATAAACGTCTTTCAAATAATCGCACGAATCGCGGCGTTTGATGGAGAGACCCATATATTTCAGTTTGCCCTTCTTCGGGTCGGTCTCATAGAGCATGCCTACATACCGCTTCTTCTTCAGCAGAATAAACGGCATCAGTGTCTTCTCATAGCTGAGTTCCATCGGCGGTTTCAAGAATCGGGTGCAGAGTGCGGCGGCGTCTTGCGCGATTTCGATAGTCATCTCCAGCGCCTTTGGGCCGCGGACTTTTTCGCCGGTTTTCGGGTCCTCTAGATTGAAGGTGAAGAATACAGAATCCGTGTTATGCACGATTAGATTGCCTATTCCCGCAGCGAAATGGTGATTCTCGGTGGTCAGGTCATACACATAGCCATCATATTTAATGGTGCGCATTCCAACTACACGATTGCTTTCTAAGGATGCGGTCGGTCTATTCACGAATGTGTATTTTCCACCGATAGTTTCTGTTATACTCTTTGAAGATTGCAAATGAACATATGCCTTTGCCGCCGCAAGTTGCGTGTCATATTTCATCCCGTCGATTGCGGACGAATATGTGCCGTCGGTGCTTGGTATGGCACAATGCAACAATGAATCTCCGACATTTACTTCTTTGGGAGAAATCTCGGTCCCATCCTCTCGCAAAAGTGAATGGTCGTCCGTAGCATCCACCAACCCGGTATGTGTCAGAATCCGGACCATTTTTTTATGAGAGGCGAGAGTGTGTCGAATAACCCTATAGAGACGAGTCCATCCTTTTTCGGTCCAGGTTAGAACATCCTCTCGCATTTCACAGAACTCTTTGGTCTGTTTGCCAGGTTCTACACATTGCCGCCATCCGGCCGGCGTTCCATACTTTTCTGCCAAGGATTCAATCGTGCAAATGTCCAATGGTCCATCCGTGGTCCTGACATAAACCGGAGTGTAATTTGCAACACTATCCCCATACACATACTCCGCCTTGGTTAATACCGGTCCGTGGCTTTCCGTGTCATACACGTAATTCCCATAGACTTCCTCGATGATTCGTCTCGCATAGGTAATCATCATACGACCAGTTGCGGTGGTGGAAGCGGCCACGTCCTTCTCATAGAACGACGACGTTTTCGCCCCGCACTGCCCATACAGAGAATTCGCCGTCACCTTATAACCCAGCTGTCTTTTGTCGAGCACATTTTGCATAAAGGGGTCGGGTTCCGTCTTCGCCTTCTTCCTCGTATCCGCCCGGGCTTTCAGAAGTTCCTCTAAAATGCTCGGCATGATACCCTTCTTATTATCCGGGAATTGCGCCCATCTGCAAACCATTTTGCCGCATTTCGTCTTGACCGCCGCGGAAGTCGGCGTCTTTCGCACATATCGGAAGGTGTCGAATTCAATATCAATATACTGATATCCCGGCAGTTCGTCGTATTTGTATTTTCCCGTTTTTTCATCCTTTTCGCCGCGTTCTTTAAGTAGGTTGCCGTCTAAATCATATTCGCGAGTCCAGACTTTGCTGTCGTGAGAGAAGTTTTGGCTAATCATCGACGACGGGTAGAGCGACGCGTAATCGACACACGCCACCGGGTTATCCATATACATCGAGCATTTGGGTGGCAACACAATAGCCCCTTCGTATCCTTCATTTCCGCCGGATTTCTCCAAATCGGGCATAAGTGTATCTTTGGCGCGGCATTTTTTGGCAACATAACTCGTCAATTTGATGCCTTGTCCGCGGAATACGAGGAAACTGATGGGAACACTGCAAATCGACGACATTTCCACATAACCGGTGAGCACATCGACTTTATTCAAGAGGTGATGGACCAGGTTGCAATCCTGAATACAGTATTTAGCCACGCGCGCTCTATCCGCGGAGTTGCCATTCGTCAGTCGGAAAATATCCTGTGGGGATACATCGTCTTTTGCCATCCCCCATTTGATATTTTTGTGGGATTTGAGTCCGCCGTGATCGCCGCGAATGACAATGACATTGATGCGATTCTTATTGTCATCGGCGGGTTTCGAATCATCGAGAGGTTGGTCCAACAGAATCCTCTCGACGACGAATTTCTGACCGTCCGCATAATAATCGCTGGTGAAGCTGGTAATTTCGATGTGTATGAAATCGCCGGTGTGAAGTCCCATCAGATTTTTGCTGTAGAGATGGGTTAGCGCGGAACCTTCTTCCAATGAAGAGGCGACAACCTCGACACGCTTGATATCGTCGCTGATGAAATACGAGGCCATATCGTCGAGTTTATAGGACCCGAAGTTGTATTCCCGTCGCAAATACATATACATATCGACTTGCAACCTGCCGGCCATTTTGATATACTTGAGGTCGTAATCGCCGCTGGCTAATGCGATGGTAGTGTGTTCGATGTCGAGAGGCGGCGGGGTCGAGTCGCCGGGTTTGGCGAAAGAATCCTTTACACACAATTCTCCGATTCGGCGAGAGAGATTTAGGAATAGCCTCTCGCATCCGGTTTCCAACGCGCGGCGAAACATGAACTCATAATCAAACCCGAATATATTGTAGCCGATAATGATGTCGGGGTTTTCGCTGCCGACCATTTCTGTCCAGCGAACGAGGAGGTCGCGTTCGGACTTGGCGGTTTCAATAACAGCTCCATCCACTGAGTCGCAACTGCCGACTACCAAACAGTGATTCAAATAGGGTTCGGGTTCGCCGTATCGCATAAATGTGGAACCGATGAAAGATACTTCATCGCCTTTCAATGCGGGGAATAGACGTGTGAGGGCTTCGTCGATTCGGGTGATTTTAGAGTCGCGAGAGTATTTGTCTGAAACCAGGAGGTCGATGATGGTGCAGGTTTTCGACACGCGTATTTCGGATTGATATTCGGCGGCGACGGTCGGACCCATTCCACTGGCCGAGTCTTCCTCTGCATCATCCGCCCCGCCAATATCCAAATCCGCGACTACCGAATCGTCGTCGTCGTCCGAATCCTCTCCTCTTCCGCCTCCTCCGGAGCCGAAGTTTTTGTCGGCGCGCAGTTTGTCGAACAAGGCCCCGATAGTGAGAAGGCGCGATTTATCCTCGTCCTCATCATCGACACGAATCTTATCCACATTTAGGAGCGGGGTTTTCAACAATATATCGATAGTGTTGAGCACGCGCGGTTTGGATGGGGGGCGTTTTGGATAGACCAAATCCACGTCGTCGAAGGAATCATAGGCGAAGGCGGCGGCGACGACTTTCTTGATTAATTGTGCTACCATG
>RHAI01000074.1 GCA_010028705.1 bacterium | reverse complement strand
TACTCCACGCAGCGACTATCGGAATACAGCCTGACTCATATGTCACTCACGACTCAGTGGTCGCGCCACTGGTCATCATTTATACGACTCTCCAACGTATGGGATACGCAATACGAACTGGCAAGCGGATACACGACAATGGGCCGGAGTATCCTCGTCGGGATAACGTTTAGGGTTGATTCGATCTGAGCAAGGTCCCAGGGCTGACTTTTGAATTAAATGTGCCGTCCCGGACGACCCACTGACCGCTGACGAATACATGCCGAATCCCCCGTGATGCTTGATTCGGATGTTGATAGGTGGCCCAATCGTCCAGGCGTTTGGGGTCGATTACCAAAAGATCGGCGTCCGCCCCCACCCGAAGGACCCCCTTATTTTTTAGCCCCGGAATGGCGGCGCTCAATTCCTGCGCCGGATGGTAACTTAACTTTTGAAACACTGTGACCCATTGCCACTTACCAGTATCGATCACCCACCGTTTGGGTACTCGGGCAAATGTTCCAGTAAATTGAGGCCGCGGCTCGGCGGCCCAATTGGTTTCAGATCCAACAAAGGAATGACTATCCGTCATGGCTTGCTCGACAATCGAATTGGGGGTCAGCATGGCAATCACCGACCCCGTCCACCGAGCCTGACGGGAGGATGCCAGTCGCAGGGGCTCGCCGGTGTCATAACTAACGAGGCGGACTCCAGGTAAGCGGATCCACGAATAGGATGGATCAGATGGTCGCATTAACCGTCCATTATACGGAGCGAATGAGTAATATAATCGTGGGGCATTGGATGGTGTACCCAGGGCCCGAAGCACCTCATGGCTCCATATGTGAGAGTGGACAAACAACTGTTGGACCAGGAGAATCGACTGATTGCCTTGGGATAATTCGATCAATTGATGCCATTTCGAATCGTCGGCTGGCCCAGTCATTGGGGGGAGTTTAATGCTTAGAATGGCATGATATCGTTGGGCTAGATCAATCAGCGGATATAACTGAAGACCAAACTCGCGGCCGTCATTCGGTGCCGTCCAGACAATCACGGGATATCCTTGGTCAAGGCGTTTCGACACATCCGTAATCCATGCCGTAATATTTCCCGAAGCGAGCGACTGGCCATTTCTGAATTCCGATTCATTAATGCCAAGTGCCACATGCACAAATAATCGTCCCAGACCCTTCACCTGGGACCCCACCAACCCCACTTCGCCATCGATAACCGTGGTCACACCCATTTTAAGCGCCATTTCCTGATCATATTTTCGTCGTACCGAGGAATCGACATCGATAAAGCCTGGGCCCACGATACATCCTTTGGCTGGAATTTCGAGACGCCCGTTCATGGGTAATTCGGATATGGCGGTAATACGACCGTTATCAATGCCAATATTTCGGACGACTTCAGTACCGGATTCAGGATCGATCACCCGACCGCCAGCGATCACAACATCATGCGTCGAATGGAGGTACCACCCCCAACCAATCCCCACTACACCGACCATTAATGTTACCGCAACACCCAATAACGACAGATCGAGAAACGATGCCAATCGTTGCCGCCACGGCGCCATCACTGACCCACCGCGTCGATGGCGCGTGCCAACCCGGGACATCCCCTGGCCTCGGATTGCAAAGCGTCTTCAGATTCCCAAATTTCGGGCCAATCGGGGTAGGTCCGACATGCCTTCGGCCGGTAGTGATAGACCGAGCACTCATCCCGATGATTTAAAAAACATCGTGGTCGATGCGTCGGTGTGGAAATAAATTCCCATCCATTGGCAGAAATAACGTATCGTGCACGAAATTCATCCGGCGACAGGTCCAAATGAGCGGCCATCGCCAGAAGTTCCGGCAAATTTAGGCGCACCCACCCCGCCGCACGGCAGCAGTTCCCACTGGATTGGCAGGAAAATTGGGACAATATCTCTGATTTTCGGGAAATCATCGATTTACTATACCGTGTATCCATTTCGGTCGACTAGACGGGGTAACGTGCCGATGTAACACGGAAAGGCACCGCACGATTCCGGCAGGGTAACGGATATGTTACGCTGTAGGATTATGACTGTTTGCGAGTATGTTCCGCATTCGATGATCCCGTCGTTGGTGAACGAATTTATATTTCAAGTTAAAAAAGCCGAACCGTTAATTATCAAACAACCCGGTTACATTTCCCACCGATTAATTCAAAATCAAGTGGCGCCAAATCGGTTTATTTTACTTGTAGAATGGGACACAATAACATCTCACACAGAAGGATTTCGAAAATCTGAAGACTACGTATTGTGGAAACACCTTCTCCACCATTTCTACGAACCCTTTCCAACCGTCTCATATTACACGGTGGTTTAGGCATGGACTCGTTGAGTTTGTAATGTTATCAATAGGTATGGCTATAATATTTTAACAAATAATAATTTTTTGGCGTTTGTGACTATCCGTTGCATTCAGAACGCATTAACTTAAACACATTGGTTTGGGCTGATTGAACCCTGAATTTTTGCCTCTAATCCACGGTCTGCCTCAATCATCCAAATGGCGAACCCATCCCCCCTCAACCCCTGATATCTATTCAATCACCCAACGCTTCAAAGTAGCCGCCGCATGAGTCAACGAATACTGCCGATCCAAAAACTCACGCCCCTTCGCGCCCATGCGGCGTCGATCATCTGGAGTCATGCGGCTCGCGAGCGTCATCACTGTCACGAGCCGATCAACGTCTCCCGGTCGGATCACCCATCCACATCCGCAGTCCTGAATAACACGTGCAATTTCGGATTCATCGGACATAACGGCAATAATCGGTAATCCGGCCGCCATTAACCCAAATGTTTTTGAGGGTACCGATAAGCCCTCTTGCCCTAATTTTAATGTGACTAATCCCACATCAAAACTGCCTAAAACCGCGCCCAATTCCTCGCGCGAAACGTAGCTATGAAATTGGCAGCGAAGGTTAACCTCTCGGGCCAGGCGGATGATGGCCGATTTGGCGTAGCCCTCCCCGATAAACACACAGTGAGTCTGATCCGGGTCCAACTGGGCCGCCGCACGTATCAGGGTGTCAAAGTCATGAAAACGCCCCATATTTCCCGAATATCCAAATACACACTTCCCCCCCGTGGACCATCGATCGGTGCCACCCCGATCTGCCGTCGGCGTAATCTGACGATCGTCGGCCCAAACATGCATCCGACACAGTTTGGCGCGATCGGTCGGCGATAATTGGCTCCGGATAAGGGTTTCCATGCACCGACCAATGACAATAATTTTCGTCGCCCGATGGAAACACCATTGGTTGGCCATCCGCCACAGCCGGGCAATCCCCCCATTGGGAGCAATCACGCCCGCCTGAATACCCGTTTCCGGATACACATCAAATATGACATAAATCATTTTTATGGGTCTGATGAGCGATATTACAGCGGCAATCACAGCCAAAAATGGCGGATTGGTAAACACGAGTACCGGGCAATCCACCCGACGCCGGACTAACTGCCACACCACCGACATGGAGTACGTCAAATGGTTCACTAATTTTCCCACCAGGTTGAGTTTGGAAAATCGGGTCCCCCAGACCCGTTGAATAGTGATACCTCGATAATGGAGTCGTTTGGGCACCTGCGTGCGCCGATCCGTGACTGTCATCGGCCCAGCAATCACCTCGACCGACATCCCTTGTCGCACCAACTCTTCGGCCAACTCAGTAACCGTCTGCCCCGTCGATACAAGCTCGGGATAGACCAGCTGACACATTATCAATAGGTCGGGCATTACAACATATCGGCCGCAAGCGATGCGACTTCCGAGCGCTCACTTTTAGATAAAAAGATATGCCCGGTCAGTCGATGACCTTTCAACCGTTCGGCCGTATAACTTAATCCATTCGAGTTGGCATCCAAATAGGGGTTATCGATTTGTTCGGGGTCACCGGTCAGCACAATTTTGGTACCCTTGCCCACCCGGGACACAATGGTTTTTATCTCATGGGGTGTCAGGTTCTGCGCTTCGTCGATAATGATAAATTGATTGGGAATACTTCGCCCACGAATATACGTGATCGCTTCGATTTCCAAAATTTCGGCGTCCAATAGATAATCAATCTTATCCCTTGATTTGGACTGAGACGACATTCCATTTTTGTCAGACTCTTTCGATCCATCATCCTTGTGTAAAATAAACCGCAAATTATCAAATATCGGCTGCATCCAGAAATTCATTTTTTGATCTTTAGTACCTGGCAGATATCCAATATCTTTCCCCAATGGCACAATCGGCCGAGCGACTAGTAGTTTTTCATAGCGAGGATGTCGGCCAATCACGCGCTGCAACCCGCACGCCAACGCAATGAGTGTTTTTCCGGTACCCGCTTGCCCAATCATGGTGACCAATTTGATATCGTCATTCAGCAGCAAATCAAAGGCAAATTGTTGCTCCATATTCAGACCTCGAATACCCATGGCTTCTAAGTCCGTCGTCAACCGAACGAACGAATTCGACGATTTATCATATTTTGCCAGTGCCGTTTGAGTCGAATCTTTCGCTTTTAACACAACGTATTCGTTCTCGAATAACGTGGACTTACTCGCCATTTTTCCGGCTTGGTATAAGCTCAAAATATCATCCGAACTGACACTGACTTCCCGCCACCCCCGGTACAACTCGGAATATTCAACCAACTGCTTTTCATAATCTTGGCTTTGGATTCCCAAGGCTTCGGCTTTAATACGAGCATTAAAATCCTTGGAAATAAAAAACACGGGTTCATTCCCTCGTTGGTGATACTCCCACGCTACCGACAATATTCGATTATCGGGATTGGATATCTCGGTGAGAGGATACGGAGGGGTTAGATCCGGATTACCTAACGCAATGACCAAATACCCATTATTTTTAAGTTTAGCGCCCCCTTTCAATGCGCCTTTTCTGAATATACGATCCATTTCACGGAGGACTTGGCGAGCGTGAATTCCAATTTTATCGTTAAATCCTTTGAATTTATCCAATTCCTCAATCACTGTGATGGGGACCACGACTGTATTGTCGCTAAACGAAAATAGTGCCGCTGGATTATGTAACAATACATTTGTATCTAAAATAAATATTTTACCGCTCATGGTGAGTACTCCTAATTTTGTTCAATAACACGATTGCCAACTTGGATACCTTGAATCATCGCGTGATCGCCACGTTGACGAACCAGCAAATAAATCGCTCCGTGTTTCGGCGACCGCCCATTTCCGAATGCCTCTTTGACGATCTGCTTCGACTCATCGTCTAAGATGACCCGACGGAACGGGGGGGCGATAAAAAAATTATTACCATTCGCCGATTTAATTGTCAGGCGAAAGTACGGCTGATTGGATCTGGGCCGATCCGCCGATATCGCCCACTGGGTTCGCTTGGGATCCACCGCCACTACGATCACTTGATCACCAACAGACATCGGTTGGCGGGACGGAAACGAGTGGCGAAATACCTGGGGAATAAACTCAAAATATGCACCACGAAAGGGGTCAAATGGATCGATAGGGTCGATAGCCAGTTTAATCATCTTGCCATAGTGCAGGGTCCATTCCGACTCAATAATGTGGACCAGCATCACACCCAACTGCAGTCCAATCGCCACAACAAGGACCGCCATCGGAGTTGCCACATCAGTCACCCGGTCGAGCCAGGCGCTTAGAATAAGCCTTATTTTTTTAACCATGCCCATCCATTCACCCGATAACCAACGGCGACAAGAATCCCACCTAATAATAAAAATTCCGCGGCGCGGAGCCCTAACGACACATTGGCACTCACGAATTGGGTGACCATAGTGAGAAGAAATCCAATCGTCCCACAATGGATCCACCACCGGCGTTGGGAAACGATGCCAAATCGGACAGCCGCCACCAACGCAGTAATCAGCTCGAATAATACTGCCGTAGGAAGCATCCAACTGGGAATAAACTTGTGAGCGACCATTCCCAAAATAAAAACGATGCCCGGCACAATTAATACCCAACGAAACCAATGCCCCTTCGTCACAGAAAAAATGGCTAACTGAACACCAATAATGGCACCAAGGACGCATATATAGGCAGGATCACTGACAACCGAAAACTGGACCCATTCATCCCAAACAGACGGAATAGTCCCCAAAAACAGTGTCATTAACATGCCAATCAACGACATCCCCACGAGCGGTCGACGAAAGGCCAAATCCGAGCGACTCACGGCCAGAGTCCCGATTATCGTCGCCCAAATCATCGCGGGAAAAATCAAAAATGCGGATGGGTGTATCCCCTGAGCCACCCAGATTAAGGTTGTACAAAATCCAATACTCGTCGACCATG
>RHAI01000073.1 GCA_010028705.1 bacterium | reverse complement strand
TCGAAAACACTCCAGAATTTAATTTACTATTCGTTATTGCACCATCTTCAATACTTACACCGGAAATGCTGCCAGCACCGATATTTAACGATGAAATCGATCCCGACAACTTTGAAACACTAATCGGTCCGCTGATATGGCTGTCATAAATTGCTCCAGCCTGCACCATTCGACTGGTCACCAACGAATTCGGAATTTGGACATCTAATATTGTCCCGCCAAACGCGCTAACATTCGGTGTATTCGTCACATTAACGCTGGCCCAATTAAAATTACCAACCGAATCCGACCACTTTGATTTTATGGCCACTGGAACAGCACGAGCGGGCAAATACACTTCAGATCCATTGTTAATTTCAACGCCAAATATTAAATCGGACTGGTTAAAGACAGTCTCCGTAAACGGAGTACTCACTCCTAAGGTTTCGTTAAATACGCCGTTCACAAACTGCACATCCGGAAAATTCTCTTCCCACAGTGGATTCGACGTCGACGACGCATTGGCATATATTCGAAATCGGACTGGATAATTACCATTCGGAGCACCGACTAGTGGATCCGTAATTTTGGCTTCCAATTTAATCGTACTCGGAGTTGCGGCATGGATACCGACTACCGGCACCAACACAAACATCGCCGTTAGTACCAGCTGAATGACTCGATTCCCCACCAACTGTGTGCGATGACCCATAATAAAAAACCTCCTGGAACTATAAATTGATGCTAACCGAAAAATAGTTTTTGCTGTCATATTGAGGGTGATCCTCAATTTTCTCATACGCATATGACGCTTTAACACCCAATAATGTGAGAGATACGCCAAGTGTTATTCCCCCTTTGATCTTATCTAATACATAAAATTGGCGATAGCCTCCATTGATTTGGAGATCTTGAAATTCATTAGGTGAGAATTGCAATGCTCCGGCATACAGATTCCCGTGGTTACGACTCGTGAGTTCGCCAAAAACGGTAAAGCTGGTGGACATCATCCATTTACCTGACATCACGAACTCAGTCGGGATTACTTCATAGGATTTCGTTCCATTACCGTTGTCGAAGGCTATCGCGCTATTCGGAGAAAAATTTCGAATAAATCCCGACAGTGACACATCGGGCCGGTCAAACGTAATTCCGATATCGAAATTGGCCCCTGCCGCTTTAATATTTCCAAAATTATTAAAATATTGACTAAACGAGACACCAAAACAAATATTCGGCAATAAATAATCAGCATACGCCGCCCGCAAAATTCCTTGCCGGTAATCAAACGTGTCAGTTACGAAGTATTCGCCGTTCCCATCTTGAGCGGTAATTGGGTTGTCGACAACCGACGTTTCAGCGTATCCAAATCCAATCACCCCAAATGGCGTTCGGGTTGCAAGTGCGAGATTATTATAGGCCGCTTCGTCCATTAAAGTAGTCATAAATAATCCGACAGATGCATTTTCGATTTTTGCCAGACTGGCTGGATTTTCAAACATGCCTGATGCCGTGAAATTAAACCCTTCGACATTCCCACGGGAAATCGTTTCAGCCGAACTTCCGAGGTCGGTAAGCATATCATAGTCAGCGCCCAAAATTACTGACACCATCACCACCCATAACGCTGTAATTCCTAAGAATTTCCGACTAAAATCTCCCATCACAATCCGCGATATCATTTCGGGACCACCGCAAACTTACCTTTTCCGATCACACGACCCTCGGAACTAATTACGAAGAAATATATCCCTGCCGGCAGATCGTAACCTCCAAAAATCGATCGGTTAATGGATAGCTTGTTGTAGGTGTTGCCGATTCCCCCATAAGCACCGGCGTCATACCGTTGTTTAAATATTTGGTTCGCCCTAATGTCAAAAATCCGAATTTCGACATCCGCGTTTCGTGAAAGCCGATACCCCAGCACCGCGCCATCCGACAATGAAAATGGGTTTGGATAGACTAATGGTCGGGTCTCTAAACTGACCGGGGACGTGTCCGCCAGACCGTTAGGCCGAGAGCTAATGCCGAGTTGATCGTCGAGCAAGTAACTCCATTTAACGGCGAGCAATACATAAAACGAATCGGATGAATTAGTTTTGTCGAGGCTACCCACCCCAACATTAGGTTTTAAAACTGTGTATGATAAAAACGAATATTTGTCGACCTGGGGTGCCGCGTACGCACCACCAGAACACAGAATCATTACCACGCTGAGTCGCGACATCCCGATGTAAATTGCCCGAATAATTTTAATCAACCGTTCGTTTCTCCCGCCCACCAAAAATGCCCCACTACCTTGTTATCGAATTTTTTTAGTAAATAATTTCATAAATTTTCGAGAACACCCCGTCCAAGCCGTTAAACGGTACAAATTGACACTGACCACGACCAACTATAGAGTAGCCGGAATGACTAGTATCGTCCTGTTACCTGGAGCCGTTGCCGTAGCACTCATTATAATGGGGTTGTGGGGAATTCGGTCGATTAACCGCCCGCCGCACCAGTTACCGTCCGACTTCGCAAAAATTTTGAGGGATGGGACATCTGCTTTCTCAAAACGTTTGACAAGTAATGTTATTCAGATTCTAGTCTATCTGATAGCCGTCATTTTCATATTTTCAATGGGTTTTGACAAGCTGTTTCCTAGGTTTCAATTAGCGGCGGCGTTAATCGGTGGCCTGACGGTTTTAGCCGTCACCCTGTTCCAACTGCACGTACTTCCTAAAGCGTTGGAATGGATTGTCCGTCGCAGCGATAATTACCCGAACGTCGGAATTTTGGCCCAATTTCTCGTTGGAAACGGGCTAAGTTCAGTCTACGTGGGATCCGCCACGTTGGCAGTGTACATTTCAATTATGACTCTGGGGTTAAAGTCAATTATCGGCTTCACGTTAGGGGTCCTACTGACCGGGTATTTTGTTCGGTTAGGCGGAGGAATATTCAGAGTCACAAGCGTCGTCGGAAACGAACAAGCCTCGGAGGGACATTCCGACATCGCCCGGTGTGATGCACGAAACCCGGGAACGTACAGCGAAATAATTGGAATCACAGTCGGCAATATTTTGGGGCCCGAATCGGATTTGGTCACATCATTTTTATTTGCAGTAACCGCCACGACTATTTTTTCCTCAAATTCACCAGAAACGCCATGGACACCGTTGGTACCCATCTTCATATATACCGCGGCGTTTATGGCATCATTTACGGCGTTTATTTGGTCAGTGTGGCGGATCAAGCGAAATCAATACTCGAATGTATTTTTAGAGGGGATCTACATCACGGTGGTCCTTTCCGCCATCGGAACAATCGCCATTTTAATTCACAGCTACTCTGATCACCTTCAGACCGCATGGCATTTGTTCTACTGTTACACCTATGGCTTAGTCGGCGCCATATTAATTGGGTTCCTTACTGAAATTCTGACTTCAGTTCGATTTTCATTCAGTCGTAATATTGCCCGACAAACCGAGAATGGATCCTTCCAAGTCATGCTAAAAGCGCTTGAGGGTGGTTTTTTGAGTAACGGCCTTTTATTTTTGTTCATCGCTGTCATTTCAATTGCATCGTTGTCAACCTCTGGGCCTTATGGATTGGCCATGGCAGCAATGGGAATGTTAAGCGTTACTCAAAATATTTTAAACGGCAATTTTTCGATACCAATATCAAACGCAGTATCACGAGCGGCGTCACTCATATCGGACTCACAAATTGTTACGTTAAACGTCATCAAAGCTGAACAACTCGCGGGTACCACCGTGGCCATACGAAATGGATTTGCGTCAGGCGCCGCACTGTTATCAACCTTTGCCCTTTTAACCGCGTTGATCACTTCAGAACACATGGAACTATCGGTCAATTTGTTCACTGACATCCATTTATTGGTATCCATCCTGCTTGGACTTGTCATCCCTTACATATTCCTGTCGTTGATTATTCGCGGAACCGGCCGTTCCGTCACCCACTTTAAAACCGAAATTCACCGACAATTTATCGAAATTCCTTTTTTGAAGGTGGGTAAAGCGAAACCAGACGTCGTGCGTGCGGTTGAGGGCATCGCTCACCAAGCGATGGATACATTGGCTCTCCCAGGATTAATTATGTTGATGCCTCCCATCGCATTAGGATATCTATTCGGCACAAAAGCACTGATGGGTTTTGTGTTAGGCGTGTTTTTTTCCAGCTTCAATTCCACTTTTTTATGGAGTAATTTAGGCGATTCTCTTCAACAGGCCCGTGCCTATGTTGAAACGGGTCACCTGGGGGGAAACGAGGCGTCACGATTTAGTACATTGCGCGCCGCCGATCAAACAGGTACGGCTTATCGGGACCTATTAAGTCCTGGGATCAACACCTTGTTAAAGGCGATATGCATGGTGGCGTTTTTAATCATATTAAGTGTATAGGTACGGCTGACGACGCCGGACTCGTTATGTTTCCGCCAGCCGTGCTCGAGTCGATTACCCTCTATCATCTCGTATTAAATTGGATAATTGATAGAAAAATAACTCATTTCCTGAAATAATTTTTGAAATTCCAACGACAAAACCCATTTTTTGTCGTTAGTAAGTTCTGAAAGCAGCCGCATGACCCGCATTAAAGGAGTAACAACATGACTCGAACACCAATTTTTGCAGCTAATTGGAAAATGAATAAATCAATATCTGAAACGGCAGAGTTTTGTCAGGCGTTTTCAGAGCATATCATCGACCCCCGATCAGCCGATGTCGTAATTATCCCACCATTCACAAATATTTCCATGACCCGATCATTACTTCGTCCAACCATTGGGGTCGGTGCTCAAACGGTTTCACATTATTTGTCAGGTGCCTATACCGGTGAAGTCTCCGTGGAAATGGTGGCCAGTGCGGGATGTTCTCACGTCATCATAGGTCATTCCGAACGGCGGTCGCTATTCAATGAAACAGCGAGTCTTTTAACTGAAAAATTGCAGCGGGTAATTGCCGCCCAACTGACGGCGATATTTTGTGTAGGAGAAACACTTGCTGATAGAGAATCAAACCTGACCGAATCCGTTCTCCTGGACCAGCTTCACAGCAGTCTGAAACCACTCGCCACACAACTGGTAGATGCCCCCAATCAATTAGTCATTGCATATGAACCCGTATGGGCGATTGGTACCGGTAAAGTCGCAACGATCGATCAAGCTCAAGCCGCCCATTACTTTATCCGAAAAACGGTGGCAAACATTCTTGGGAGCGAGGCCGCCGATACGATTCGAATTCAATATGGTGGCTCGGTAAAACCCGATAACATTGCCCAATTAATGACCCAACCCGACATAGACGGTGCACTCGTGGGCGGTGCAAGTCTTGACCCAGAATCATTTTATGAAATCATTAAGAACGGGATTATTACATGAAGTTACGTTATCTCATCACTATCATTTTAGGAGTTTTTTTTATGTCCACCATCGATCTAACCGAAATCGCGGCCGAAAATTCAGTCGTAAAATTTGAAACCAGCAAAGGCGACATTATCGTCGAACTGTTTGATACTAAGGCCCCCATCACTGTCAAAAACATCGTATCTTACATCGACGAAGGATTTTATACCGATACAATTTTTCACCGTGTTATCCCAAATTTTATGATTCAAGGGGGTGGATTAACGGCCGATCTTCAAACCAAAAAAACAAAAGCCCCGATCAAAAATGAAGCGACGAATGGCTTATCCAACACTCGAGGAACAATTGCCATGGCTCGAACTGGAATAATTGACAGTGCCACCGCTCAATTTTTTATCAATGTTGTCGATAATTCATTTTTAAATTTTCGAGCCCCCACTAATGAGGGATACGGTTATACGGTATTTGGAAAAGTTAAGACGGGCATGGACATTGTTGATAAAATTCGGGATACAAAAACTGGGACAGTTGGCTATTACGAAAATGTACCCAAAGAACCCGTAATGATTAAATCTGCCACCATCCTTCGGCGAGGGGATTCAGCGCCAACGCTCAGCGTCGACGCCGCTGAAATTGCACCATCACGTTCTGACAAATAGCGTTTAACGTCGTGGTGTTCAGGGTGACACCGACCTGGAAATGTAATCCGTCGCCGGAATAACTGATAATGGATATCCCAGCTCGCTCAGAGTTGGGACTAGGCGGTCAGCATCTCCTACTACAATCACAGTTACGGGCCAATTAAACAACCGTTTCCCGACAGTATTCAACTCATCCAAGGTAATCGTACTCGCTATATTAGCCCGAGTATTTAAAAAATCGGTGTCCAAGTTAAATGATTGAATTCGTCCTAATAGGTCGAGTTTATCCTGGGGTGCCGCATAGCGAAGTGCATCCCTCTGACGAACGCAATTTTTCATGAGCACCATTTCTTTCTCACTCACACCAACCTGACGGAAATCGCTCAGTATTGTTAAGGTATCCTCCACCGCTGTACGTATACCGTCGGCTTTTACTGAGGCACCCATCTCAAAATAGCCTGGGAATTGGGTCGGTTGAAACATAGAATACGCACCATATGACACGCCACGAACCTCACGCAA
>RHAI01000072.1 GCA_010028705.1 bacterium | reverse complement strand
CGGGAAGAAGCCCGGGCTGCTCAAAACCATTAAGCTGGTGGCAAGCATTGCAGGAAAGGGTTTTGGTGCCCTGGAGCACGGAAATTCATCGGTGTATTTTCTTCCCGATCTGGGCGAAGAAATGTTGGTGGAATCAGTGAAAGATGTGGCCATCCATGAGTTTATGCACATCATCACGCCTTTGAACCTGCATTCGGAATGTATTGGCAACTTTAACTACGAAAATCCAAAAATGAGCCGTCACCTCTGGTTGTATGAAGGAGTTACGGAATACTTCGCCGGGCTTATTCAGGTGAGAAGTGGTATCATTTCCCGCTCCAATTATGTGAACAGCCTGCTCCGTCAAAAAATGTTTGATTTCGAGTATTCCGACATTGCGGTCGTTTAGTTCGTGCGATTCTATGCAGATGGTTGGTTTGTCGTCGCGTGTCAAGATGTATGTTTGGGGGGCATTCTCATCCGCACTGGAATCGTTTATGATGGACGCAGTCGGGAATGTTTTGGAAAGGGCGAGGTCGAACGCATGAACGTTCTCGTCGTTCAATTGCAATTGATGCAACACATCATTGCATTCGTATATGAGTTTGTAATACGCCGCGGTTGTCGAATTCGCATCCTCTCGACGTTTCAACGCCGCCAGTTGTGCTTCGATGCGCTGTTCCTTGTCGGCCAGACAATCCGTCAATAACTGTGTTATGGCTTGCATCATATGTGCCGCATTACTCTCGAAATTCTCCACGTATTCTTTCTCTTGTGTGGCGTTGTTGTAGACAATTGCGCTCCCGTCTTTGAATACGGCGTCGGAATTCGAAGTCATTATTTTCTGGAATTGTCGCAACATGGCCTGGGATTTATCGGAAATCGCAGTCGCTCGCAATCCAGAAAGTGCGTGTTTTATCCTCTCGATGAATCGGGCATTGTTTTCCGGTATTTGAGTCCGCGCATCCGCATTTGAGAATATGGAACGGAATTCCCGCACATAATCCGTTTTGGCACTTACATACTTGGATGATATGTGCTGGATTTGTTGATGGACCGCCTCTCGCAGTTTATTCGAAAATTGGTTCAATTCGTCGATGTGATGTTTCTCTTCCGGTCGGAAAATGGCCGTTTCGATGTGCTCTTTCTGTATAACACCATCCTGGACAGGCCAGACCTTTTGCAATATTTCCAACAGATGCAGATTCACAGTTTCGAAGGAAATGTGTGGATTTGACCGGTAGAAATCAATGATTTTGGGGTTAGTTATTTTCACGCAATCCACGCAATTCTGGGCTGAAATAGGTTCAACCAATAAAGTAGCACAACTCATTTACAAAGAATGATTTATTATATATTATAGAAATCTTTTTTTTTAAATCATTTTTTCGACGAATTGTGCCAGAATTGTAAGTTGGCATAATTCAAATTTTCGATGCAATTTTTGGGAACACCCCCCGATTTCTATTCGTCTTGTCCATTATTTTCCGACCGCAAGCGGAATTGCTTATTTGAGAAGGAACAACGTGAGACTGCAATTGATATCTGGTTCAGCACTTCCAGACCCGCTGGTTCCATCGAGAGATACAATCGGGACATAAGAAGTGTGATTTTTTAGTTGGACTTTGCAGGCAAATCCGGATGGCGATAGAGAGGTGGGTGAAATAAATTCAGATGCGTCAATATACATAATCAACGAGCATAGATTTTGTGTTGCACCAGTAGGAGAACTGAAAATTCCACCTGGAACTACAACCACATCGTTTTTAATAATACTGAATTGACAAGGTTCTCTGTGATGTATTGCGGCGTGGGCAAAGTAATACCCGGATTGCCATACATATATTTCACTGGAACTATTTGTAAAACCGCAATTACCAACAACCGCTGATGCGAAATCAAAGAGAACTGGCGCTTCTAGTGGTACTTCTTGAGGGGTAATCGAGTAAGCGTGAGCAAAAGTTTGAGACATTTCTCCAGTCGGACCGGTAGGGCCCATGTCGCCAGTGGGGCCTTGTTCTCCAGTAGGACCTTGTTCTCCAGTCGGTCCCATATCGCCCGTAGGGCCAGTAGGGCCTTGTTCTCCAGTCGGTCCCATATCCCCAGTAGGGCCTTGTTCGCCCGTAGGACCAGTGTCGCCTTCACAACCCTTGTGGCCTCGAGGTCCAGTTGGTCCAGTAGGGCCTCGAGGTCCTACACGGCCGTGTCCATGTCCATTCGAGCAACAATCTTTTCCATCACGGCCATCTCTGCCGTCTCTACCATCACGACCATCTCTGCCATCTCTGCCATCTCTGCCGTCTCGGCCATTACTTACACAATCATTCTCATCCATATTACTGCAATGGTCTTCGTGCTCTTCTTGGTCCGGTGGATTACCAGAGCCGTCGTATGGCGGAGGAGGTGGAGGGGGAGGATTGCCAGAACAGTCGTGGTGGTCTTGGTGGTCTTGGTGGTCTTGGTCCCATTCGTTATCAGAAGCGTCTCTGTCTGTCATATCGCAGTCGCCTCTATAACAATATAGCATAAGACAATAAATGCCTAGATTTTCATAGAATGACTCGCGCCGTCCAGTCGCAACCACAATTATAATTTTGTATTCTAAAGTCTGATTTACAAATCACAAAAATCAGAATTGTGAAATTTGTGATTCAGAGGACTCTTTACGACAGCACTTATTTTTCGATGAATGATATCTGGGTCGCGGAGGTATATTTGAACCGAAAAATCCACGGACGTCCCATACAGAGATTATCTACGAATCTCAATATTTTCCGCCGATTTAACATTGTAGGTCGCAATCTGGACCGCGAATTCAATTTGGATTGGTTGAACCAGATTTTTGGGAAATGAATACGTGTCAAAAACCAACATAAACGAGTCAAATGATTTTTATACATTAAATTCTATGATGACGTCCATAACAATCATAGGCCATAGATTGTGCCAGAGTGAATCGTCGGCGGGTTTCAAAATCGCGCATCCTCTCGACGGTCAAAAAGGAAAAGACGCCGATGTGAGCGAATCCGACGTTGTTATTTATTTGAGTGGTGTATCTGGGCACGAGAAATGCGCCAAATTGACGGAACGCGATGTGTTCGATGCGAATGTATGTGATATTATGGCAACGGGTGCCAAGATGAAGCGTGGCGCGCTTCTCATTTACGCCAGCACGGCAGCATTGTATGAGGGATATGGTATGTCGGAACCGAAGGAAGACGTCATCTTACACGAACAATTATTCGACCGGTATATGGCTTCGATGCGTTGCAGAGAAACAAATGTGCGCACCCTCTCGCATATTCGGTCGGCGGGTCTCCGTCTCGGGACAGTCATTGGTATTTCGCCGAATCAGAAGAAGACGTCGATACAAATCAAGATGTTGCGCGATGCGGTCTTATTCGGCAAAGTGCGGGTGCAAGGGGCTCATATGGGCCGGAGTATCCTCTCCACCTCTGATTTATTGGCCGCCATCAAGACCATGATTGAAAAACGCGAGAGGATAACCGGCCATCAAATCTACAATATGTGTTCATTCAATTGCACCGTTGCCAAAATCGCGAATGAAATCGGCTGTAAGACGGGTTGCAACACAATATTTGAACCTGATACGGAAATCCAGAAACGTTCGCTCGGGTTTTCTATGAATAACGAGAGGATTACGAATGAATTCGGCGTTCAGTGGAAAGGTAAAAACGGCCAATTGATGGACGACTTGATTGCGAATATGAAGCACGTTTGCAATAGCGAAGAATATTTAAGGCCTGTGTTGGATGGAGCGCGATGCAGAGTGTGTAAGCGGACGGAAGAGATGGCGATCCTCTACGATTTTGGTAAGCAGCCGAACGCGAATCATTATTTGACCGGCACAGAGGATTCACTGCAAGAATATCCTCTCCGCTTGGATGTATGTCGCAACTGTTATCATACTCAGCTCAGTTATACGATTCCTCCCCAACAGGTATTCTCGAATTACATTTATTTGAGTGGGACATCGAATACAATGCGCGAGTTTTTCCGTGATTTTGCGGATAAATCGATTCAGGAGTCGGCTATCAAAGAGAATGGGACGGTATTAGAAATCGCGTGTAATGACGGTTCTCTGCTGGACTGGTATAAGGCGAGAGGATGGCGGACATATGGATACGACCCAGCACAAAATATCTATGAGATATCGAGTGCGAAGGGGCATAATGTATCGGTCGGGTTTTGGGGGCAAGACCCTATCCCGGAGTATCCTCCTCTCGACATTATTGTCGCGCAGAATGTATGTGCGCACGTCCCCGACCCGGTCGCTTTCCTGGAGAAATGTCGAGAGGTTATGTCGGACAGCACGATATTGTATGTGCAAACCTCTCAATCGGAGATGATTGAACGGGGGCAATATGACACGGCTTATCACGAACACCTCTCGTTTTTCACTGTCCGGTCAATGGATATTGCGGCGAAGATGGCCGGATTGTGTTTGGATGGTGTGGTCAAGACGCCGGTGCATGGGTCCTCGTATATATTCCGATTCCGGCGCCAATCCACCACCGATATAACTACAAACGCGATATACCAATATGAGAAGGAAATCGGGTTATATGACGACCTGTTGTATTATGTTTATGTGGAAAAGGTGCGCGAGTTGGCGAAATGGTTGAGAAAATGGCAGCAGCAGATGGTATCGATGGGAATCAAGATGGTGGGGTATGGCGCGGCGGCCAAGGGGATGACCGTGTTGAATTCGCTGGAATGGCGTCTTCCTCTCGAATACATTGCCGACGATTCGAAATTCAAGCAGGGATATTATGCGACGAATCGAAAATACAAGATTCTACCGGCGTCTCAATTGGCGGGACCTGACGACGCACCCTTGATGGTCTATGTATTGGCATGGAACTTCATCGATGAAATCAAGACCCGTGTAAATGAGATTCGTAAAGGGAAACCGACCTATTTCCTGACTACCTATCCTCTCAAAACCGTTTGGTATGTGGAGAACGAGAAAGAATATAAGGTATATGAAGAAATCGATACACGTTTTACAAAGAATTCCGTTCAAAACCATGCCATTTTAATTTCGCACTTTTATAACGAGGAGGCACTTCTAACACAATGGATTCGGCACCATGCTCCTCTCTTCGATTGTGCGGTGTTGATAGATTATAATTCGACGGACCAGAGTCGCGAGATAATCCGGCGCGAAGCGCCGGACTCGTGGAATGTCGTCGCCTCTTACAATCGCGAGTTCGGTGCGATGGCCATTGACGCCGAAGTTTCTGGCTACGAAAACTCGTTCGACAATAATCATTGGCGGCTCGCACTTACCACCACAGAATTCCTATTTACTACTGGACTACGGCGCAAAGAAAATCCCATATTCTCTTCAAATTTGACCACAAAAGCCATCCGCATTCCGGCTCTTTCGTCGATTGATAGAGAGGATGCGCCGAAAAATGACAAATCGCAGGCACTCCTCCGACAGAAGAATCTCTTCTACTCACAGGACGATTCGTGTAAGGGCATTTTGTCGGAAGAAGAGGACCGATATATGAATAACCATTATAACCGATTTATGCACTGCATTCGCGATTTCAATAATCCATATGTGGTTGGCCGGCACGAGTTCCGGCACGCTTCTACCCAAACCAATTTGCATATCTTGAAGATGTTTTATTCGCCCTTTCCGGAGTTCTTTTCTCGTAAATTGCAGATAAAGAATCGCATACCGGAGTCGGATAAGCAGTTTCATTTTGGGCATCAGCATATGGTGGAATACGACAAGCTGTCCGAAAATTATGGTCGGAATCAGAGGTTGTCTCTGGTATCGGTTGCGGATGAATCCTCTCAACGTCTGTATTTCGACCGGTGTATGCGCGCCACAAATCCAGCCGACCAATTATTATGCGGTGTTTATATGAATTTATACGAATAATATAGAAAATTCGATGTATGCTTACTAATCATATACCGAATGGAGGTAAATATGGAAGAGCGGGTTTCGGTGAAGAGAATAACACTATATGTTCCGTGCGATGCCAATACACCGGAGTCGATATCGGAATGGACGCCAGAGGACACAGAATTGATATTGTCGGTGGGTAATATGGCTCTCCGACAGGCGAAATTGAGTGTGGGCGCGGCAAATCACGCGTCATTGATGCGTGATATGGAGCAAGCGTTGGCGAAGAGGTATGAGGACGAGTTGGAATCCTCTCGCGAAATGGTGAATCTTGCGCGGAAAGAGGCGCTGGTGGAGAAGGAGCGTGTGCGATTGATGAAGGAGGAGGGCGAAGACCAGATACAGCGCCGATTAAAGCAATCGAAGGATGTGTTTGATAGTATGTTGGAATCTTATCGAAAAGAACGAGAGGATATGCAACAGCGAATAGCGCAATTGGAGCGCGAGAATGTCCTTGCGCGGGAATCCTCTCGACAGTTTCAACAGAATACCGACCAAAAAGCGCAACAACACGCAATCTCATTAGTGAGTCGCGAATTGGATACAATGCGCCAGATGTTGCAGGAAAAGGATAAACAGGTCGATACACACAAGGAATTGTTTGAGAGGTCGATGACCCGTGTCGATGCTCTGACACAAAAACGCGACGTCGCATCTATCGGGAAAATCGGCGAAGGTCAATTCCGCGGGCTGGCTTCCAATGTGTTTCGCGATTTCGAGGGATTCCAAATGAAGGATGTGCATTCTATCGGCGGATTGGGCGATTTCCATATGCAGTTCAAGGAAATGACGATTTTGGTCGATTCCAAGTTATATACGAATAAGGTGAATAGCACATCGCGCGACAAAATCAAGCGCGACCTCTTGAACAACGACCATATACAATTCGCGTGGTTGGTGTCGATGGATACTTATATAGACCGATTTGACAAGGCGCCGTTCATGTTTGAGTGGGTGAATACGCAGAAATGCATTTGCTATATAAATAATTTGAGAGGACAAGAG
>RHAI01000071.1 GCA_010028705.1 bacterium | reverse complement strand
CAATACAGCAAACAGTTAGGAAGAGAGTCAAGCCTACTGAGGCCACTGGCAGCCAGCGAGGCGGAAAACCGGAGGCTCCTATACGAGCCAAACCAAAAGCTAACGGGAAGCAGAAAGGTAGAGGACAGGAGGTGACAGATGGGAAGGATAGCCCCAGCACTAGAAGACGACGCTTACTAGAGGCTTGTCTAATCTCGACTCCCCGTCGGAGCAACAACGACAGACCGACGCAGCGACTGATGCCGAAGATGGTTCAACACGGTCGATTTCCCGGTACCGGCTTTTCCAGTGACATAAACATGCGAGTCCGATGCTTCGATGGCGCTCACCACCGAGGCTTGTTCATTGGATAGTGTAATGATGGATGACTCACCTAATCTCATAGTTTAGTCGAGTATTTTCAATGGGCGATAAATGATGTCATCGACAACGAACCCAGGATCACGGCTTGATTAAAACTGGAAATTGTATCGGATGAATCAGTCGCTCCTGAAAAATATACGAGGGGCAAATAATGCTCGAGCGTCGGAACAGCTTGCAAGATGGGCTCAGAAAATGGTTCAAGCGTCGTCAGGCAATCGCGATTATCCTCTAATACCCACTCTGTCAGAAGCGCATCGGCCGCCACAGCCCAATCAAATCCTCCCGTGGGATTCCCCCAATCCAGTTGCTGAAGGTTATGAACCACATTGCCGCTACACACGATCAACACCCCATCGGACCGAAGCGCTCGGAGTTCGCGGCCAAGTTTCCAATGATCTAACGGCGATTTTGACCGATCCAAACTGAGCTGCACGACTGGAATGATAGGATCGCCCACCATATGCTTCAATACACTCCAGGCACCGTGATCAATCCCCCAGGTGAGATCCGATTCAATCGATCCAGTCACATGATGCCGGATATGATTTATCAAGTTCGGGTTTCCTGGACAGGGATAATTGACTTGGAACAATTCGTCCGGAAATCCAGCAAAATCGTGGATTGTTTTCGGCCACTCCATGGTGGTCACTCGGGTCCCACGAGTCTCCCAATGAGCGGAAATACACAAGATCGAGCGTGGTTGAGGTAAGGTTTTCCCAATTGACGCCCACATCTGTGTAAATGGGTTGGTTTCTATTGCATTCATCGGACTCCCATGGCCAACGAACACAACGGGCATCATAAACTTAGGCACCAGCGGGGACGTTCAGCGGTTTTTCTATCTCAACAATAAATGTATTGCCAACATCCTCAACAACACCAATGACACAGTATCCTTGCTCAGCAGCTGTTTTAGGAACATTCGTTAGTGGTTCGCCCGGATTCAACCGGACTTTTAAACGGGCGCCCGGAGGGATACTTTCAAGCTTTAATTTAGTTTTTACGAAAGTCATCGGACAATGGTCACGAGTAATATCCAATTCATATGTGGACGTCATACAAACAGTACCTGTCCCCCCTCGGCAATATCTAAAAATCGGGCCACACCCAAACGTTCCTTGATGTAGAGGTAATCCGAATCATTAGTTCCAAGAATCACTTGCGACATTTCACATCCATAAAAGTTCACCCCGAGTGCTACAGACGCCTCAACCAGTTCGCCGAGGGTTGCAACATTTTGAGATCGCATCATGTAGGACATTAATCTAGGACTCAACCCAAAAAAATTAAGACGGGACAAGGGAAGATTCTTAAATCCTCCCAATAAGAAATTAAAAAAACGCGCCAGAAATCCCGTCCCTTGAATGCCTCGTCCCCGATATTTCTTAATAATGTTATATCCCCAAAAAGTAAAAAATAAATTCACTTCGTACCCAACCGCCGCCGCACCTGATGCCAAGGTAAACATCGCAACGGCTTTATCAAAGTCGCCACTAAAACAAATTAAACTCAATTTTTTGGACTGCACCATTACCTCAGCTCCCTACCGTCGTCGGTCTGTCGTTTCTCCATACTATTTCACCATGTCAAACATACGATCGATGCAGGCCTGTGCGCCGGCTAAATCGTCCGAATTTAAGGTAACAATATCCAAATCTTCCGGCTGCTCGAGAACACGTACGATGTCCGACAACGAATTCGATTTCATGTATTTGCAGGTGGTGCAGGATCCCACAAATTTTTTATTGGGGAACTCCAGTTGCAATCGCGATGTCAACCCACATTCGGTGAGCAAAAAGTATTCCGGCGCCTGTGTTTGGGCCACATACTGCAACATTTGCGACGTGCTCCCTACAAAATCGGACTCTTGGACCACACTTGGATGACATTCCGGATGACTGGCGACCTTCAATCCAGGATGCTCTAATCGAAGGTACCGAATCAGGTCGGGATCATATTCCTCATGAACGTAACACGTTCCATCCCACATATCGACGGTTTTGGTACTACCGCGTGCTTTCAGATAATTCGCTAAATTTTGCCCCATCAGCCGATCTGGCAAAAAATATATTTTATCGTTGGGTAACGCATCCACAATCCGATATACGTTAGACGACGTGACACACACATCGCACTGCGCTTTTACATCCACCGTAGTATTGATGTAGCAGACAAAAGTATGTTCTGGGAATTGCCGTCGCAGCCGGGAGACATCCTCCCCCGTAATCGAATCCGCTAGCGAACACCCATTCAAGCGACTGGGTATCAGAACCGTTTTGTCGGGATTTAATAGTTTAGCCGTCTCGGCCATAAATTTGACCGCAACAAATACGATGGTGTTGGCAGAAGTCGTTCGGGCCCACTTAGACAATTCGTACGAATCCCCCGAAAAATCACTGACAGTGGCAATTATCTCCGGGCCCACATACGAGTGGGCCAACACCACGGCATTTTTCTCACGCTTGAGTTGTTCAATTCGATTGACGAGTGGCGCCAGTGAATGGCATTTTTCAAGCGTAAATAAACAGGTCGAGCCACCCAATTTCACATCTTTTAATCGCTCGAATAATTCGTCGCCAGTAATCATTGTGAGCCATCATCTCCTATTGCGTTGACCGGGCAACACGCCAGCGCTTCGCGGCACAAATTGAAATCTCGTTCAGACACAGGCTGACCCACAACAATTGCATGATCGTAATCAGATGTCAGTCGAAAACATTGTGGAGCAATTCCGACACACGTATCACATGCTATACAGTTCGAGTCCACATAAAATGGACCCGAAATATTATCCGAAAATCGATACTCTATGGACGCCATCGATATACTATACCTTACGTTGCGGCGCCACTCCAACACGGCGGGATTACAGGCTCGCAAATGGCCTCAATCTGGTGTCTTCAGTCGGTTAAAGTTATACTATGATCGACATTACGAAATTTCCAACCATCCTGGAGCACCGCGCATGACTCAATCGCCAACCCGCCGACGACCGGACCTTCTGCCTACCGAAATCGATTTAAGCTACCCACCATTACCCCAATCTAAAAAGGTATACGTCGGCGGAAGCATTCATCCTGACATCCGCGTTCCTTTCCGAGAGATTGCACTCAGTCCCACTCAACTTCCCAATGGAAACACCGAGGCTAACCCACCGATTCGAGTTGTTGACACCTCTGGACCCTACTCTGACTCAGAAGTTACGATCGATATTTCGGCCGGATTACCCGACATTCGAACACCATGGTTAATCCGGCGCGATGATTCCGTGTACTTGGATGCGTCTGTGTCGGACTATCGGCGTGAACGAGACGCCGACGACCGATTTGATGCCATTCGATTTCCGAAGACGCGGCGTCCGTTAATGGCCAAAACGGGTAGAAACGTCTCTCAAATGCACTATGCCAAGCGAGGCATCATTACCCCTGAAATGGAATATGTGGCGATTCGTGAAAGTGCGCCGGTTGAATTTGTCCGAGACGAGATCGCGCGCGGGCGAGCCATTATCCCCGCAAACATTAACCACACAGAACTTGAGCCAATGATAATTGGTCGAAATTTCCGAGTAAAAATCAACGCAAATATCGGCAACTCCGCCATCAGTTCCAGTATTGCGGAGGAAGTCGAAAAAATGACGTGGTCAACCCGTTGGGGTGCCGACACCGTCATGGACCTTTCGACAGGAAAAAATATCCACGAAACACGGGAATGGATTATACGTAACTCCCCGGTTCCAATCGGAACAGTACCTATTTATCAGGCGCTCGAAAAAGTGAATGGAAAAGCGGAAGATCTGACATGGGAATTATTCAGAGATACCCTCATCGAACAGGCCGAGCAAGGCGTCGACTACTTCACCATACACGCGGGGGTTTTACTTCGTTACGTTCCACTCACTGCCAAA
The DNA here is from genome assembly GCA_010028705.1 of bacterium. Classification (GTDB taxonomy): domain Bacteria; phylum Margulisbacteria; class Marinamargulisbacteria; order SXXA01; family SXXA01; genus RHAI01. The sequence continues at coordinate 2,814 of RHAI01000071.1, read as the reverse complement.
CGAATGACCGGCATTGTATCTCGTGGTGGTTCGATTATGGCCAAATGGTGCCTGGCGCATCATAGAGAAAATTTTCTATACACCCATTTTGAAGATATATGTGAAATTATGAAAGCGTACGATGTCAGCTTTAGTTTGGGGGATGGACTGCGACCAGGATCGATCGCCGATGCCAATGACGCCGCTCAATTTGCCGAATTAACCACTCTTGGGGAGTTAACTCAAATTGCCTGGAAGCATGATGTGCAGGTGATGATTGAAGGACCGGGACACGTACCGATGAATCTTATAAAAGAGAACATGGACAAACAACTCGAGATTTGTCACGAGGCTCCGTTTTACACCCTTGGCCCATTAACCACTGACATTGCGCCCGCTTACGACCACATTACGTCGGCAATCGGAGCCGCTATGATTGGATGGTTTGGTACCGCGATGTTGTGTTACGTCACACCCAAAGAACACCTCGGGTTACCCAACAAAGACGATGTAAAAGCTGGTATCATGGCCTACAAAATCGCGGCACATGCCGCCGACCTTGCCAAAGGGCATCCCCTAGCGAAACAGCGAGACGATGCAGTATCTAAAGCCCGATTTGAATTTAGATGGGAGGATCAATTCAATTTAAGTATCGACCCGGAGACCGCCAAAAGTTACCACGACGAGACCTTACCTCAAGAGGGAGCAAAGGTTGCTCATTTTTGTTCGATGTGCGGGCCTCACTTTTGTTCCATGAAAATCACGCAAGATGTTCGAAACTACGCTGAACAACAGGGTGTCACAGAACAGTCCGCTTTAGAGGTAGGGATGGCCGAAAAAGCGGATGAATTTCGAGCGATGGGCAGCAACCTCTACGTCCAAGGGTCCTTATTTTGAAGGGCGTTTTAATTACGGTATTTTTATTCGCAATGAGTGGATTAACGTTCAGTGATTCGGAAACGGTATCGATGACCTTTCAGTGGCCCAATACGCTCTGCGGAACAGTCAGTGACGATCATATCGAGGCCGTATCTACTGCAACAACAGTCAATACAGTTGAGCTTGCGGTAAGTTATAAACTCAAAGGGTCTCGAACAACCACCGGCTATCGACTGGACAATGATACAACGTCCCCGTCGATTTCAGTAAAACAGGCTGGACTTAATGTCTCGTTGCTTAACGATTTGGTTAGCGCCGCTGTCACTCGGTTTCCGACAGTCCTAATCAACAACTTGGGCGAAATATCGGCGCCAAATCTCGAGAAAAACAGTGCCGACACAGTGACCGAACTCACTTCCCGATATCGGGATCAGATCCAAGAACGACATGCGATTGAATCGGTTTTCTCACCCAACCAAATTGATCAATCGATGAAAAATCAATGGTATCGGATGGTCCAGATGTGGAATGGAGTCGATTTGAAATTAGGGATGTGGTATCAAGCTCAAGGCTCGGACTACATCCCATTTTTGCAACAAACGATTCCATCCGATTACTACTTCCGGGTACTCGCCAAAGTCAGTTGTCCAGGCACGTTTAATCGCCGGGATTGCATCCTTATCGAAGGCAAATCCGTTTCAAAATTAATAGAAAAGGAACTTATTACATCCGTTACCGATGGAGATCCCAACGACTCAAAGGTCGCGACGTATTTTTCAATAATTACAGACCCAAAAACTCTTCTGCCGTACTTTTATCAAGAATCCCGAGAAGGCATGTTTGGGACAACTCATGTGATGACCCTTTCCAGAATCCAGTACAATTATGAAACTGTTAATTAGTGCCGGGGAATTAAGTGGCGACATGCATGCCGCACGACTCGTTCGAGCGATTAAAGCGATTGATCCATCGATTGAATTTTATGGAATGGGTGGTCCACAAATGGAAGCGGCTGGGGTTCGGATTATCGCAGATTTAACCGCATGTAGTACCGTCGGGTTAATTGAACCGATTCGGTATCTGCCTGAATTTATTGATGCATTCCGTCACATTTTAAAAGAAACTCAGTTAGTTAAGCCAGATTTATTCATTCCGGTTGATTTTCAAGGTTTTAACAACCTATTGTTACGAACCCTCCAACACCGTGGCATACCATCGATATATTATATTGGACCTCAAGAATGGCAATGGGGTACCGACAAAGGTGGCCGATCGATTGTCAGTAGCACCGTTAAAATTTTGGCCATTTTTAAAGATGAATATGAATTCTTCAAACGTATCGGCGGTCGCCCAATATTTATTGGGCACCCGTTGCAAGACATCGCCGTCTCAACACTGTCCCGGGAGGAACTCTGTCGTCGATATGGACTCGATCAAAATCAACGGTATATTACGGTGTTCCCTGGATCCAGAAATCAAGAAATAGCCCATACAATGCCGGTACTGATAGAAACCGCGGTCCAACTTCAACGCGAATACGATGATATCCAAGTCGCAGTATCTGTTATTGATAACCGATTTGAGAAACCTATTCGAAAAGCAATGGCGAGGCACGGTCTCGAAGCCATTTTAGTGAATGATCGATCGTATGATTTAATAAAGCACTCAAGCCTATCACTTGTGACATCGGGAACCATCACCTTGGAACATGGCATCTTAGGAACTCCCCATATTTGCGCCTATCGATTCTCAGATTTAAGCTATTTGATCGCAAAATTATTCTTTGGGCGTCGGTTCCGGAAAATACCCTATTTTTCACTACCAAACATGCTACTTCGACGACGCGTTATACCAGAATTTTTACAAGACTACGCGAATGTATCGGCAATGACAAAAGCCGCAAAACAAATTTTAGACAGCGCCGAAAAAGATCGTCAAATTCGGACTGAATTAGAC
>RHAI01000008.1 GCA_010028705.1 bacterium | reverse complement strand
ATCACGAGGATTGAGCCCTCACCCTGTCAAACAAAAAGGCCCCGTAACGCGTCATCGATGTACGATGGGGATGTCCTAGGGAATAGCGTGCCTCGCGATCCAAGTGTCTCAAAGATCGTTAGCGGCAGCTATCGAATCACCCCGCCCCCGACGACGCGATTTCCATCGTAGATGACCGCCGATTGTCCCGGGGATGTAAATTCCTGAGGGATTACACATCGAATTATCGCTTCCGTAGCGTCCCATGACTCCACTTCCACCTGGAACGGAGTCATTTGGTACCTCATTTTCATCGACAATGTCCGCCCCACAATCGATTCCCGATCATCGACCAAACAGGTGGAATGGAGATGAATCCGACTCGACGACAAGGCGCCTTTTGGCCCCACAGTGACACTTCGATCCGAGGGGTTAATTTTGATGACGTATAACGGCTCCGATGAGGCAATACCCAACCCCTTGCGTTGCCCAATTGTAAACTGATGAATACCCTGATGAAAACCGAGTACCGTGCCCTCTAAATTGACAATGGCGCCACCTTCGATACGTCGCTCACCCAATTGATCATGGACAAATTGTTTGTAGGTTCCTTTTGTAACAAAACAAATCTCCTGACTATCTGGCTTTTGAGCATTAATTAACCCCATCGTCTCCGCCATTTTTCGCACATCCGTTTTATGAAAATCCCCTAACGGAAATACGGTTTTGGCCAGCTGTTCCGATGAGAGCATGTAGAGAAAATAACTCTGATCCTTGGTCAGATCTTTTGCCTTTCGCAAGGTAAATCGACGGGTGGCTGGGCTAAATAGACGACGAACATAATGACCGGTGGCCACATAATCCGTTCCCATTTCGAGTCCAATTTTTCGCAATTCGTCAAATTTAATGTGCCGGTTACATTCGATACACGGATTCGGAGTCAACCCATTCACATATTGATCCACAAAATAATTGATAACTTTGTCTTGAAAGGTGTCGCGAATATTGACGACAAAGTGAGGAATCTCCAACTTGGCCGCCACGCGCTGAGCATCACAGACCGCATCTAAGTTACAGCAGGCGGATTGCTTTTCCTGCTCTTTTGGTAACAATTGCATCGTGATACCTATCACATCGTAGCCCCGCCGTTTGAGTAATGCGGCCGACACAGACGAATCAACGCCCCCACTCATTCCCAATAAAATTCGCTTTTTCATGTTACTGTCAATGGTACCAGACTAATTTTCGTAAGTCATTTGGCGGACTGACTGATCGATTGTTACACTACCCTCGATTACCACCTCACGATTTAAAAGGAATTCTAGTCATGACGACAGACTCATTAGCCACTGCACAATCCGTTCGATGGAACTTATCTGACTTATTTTCAGGGATCAATGATCCGCGAATCGATACCACGCTTCGATCCGGACGCGACGCGGCTCGTCAGTTTTCTGATACCTATCGGGATCGTATTTCGACATTATCTGCCGCTGAATTGGTGGATGCTTTTAAACAATTCGAGTCAGTGATGGCGCCGCTGTACAAACTCAGTCAATACGCTCATTTGGTGTACTCGATCGATACATCGGATGACGCGGTTAAAGCATTTGTTTCACGAATTGATGATGAGGAATCGGAAATTAGTAACGACATATTATTTTTCAACTTAGAATTGGGTGCTATCGATGTCGATCGCCTATCCGAACTTGCCAACGACCCCGTGCTATCAGATTTTAAGTACGAACTAGAGTTAACGGCTAAAACCGCTCGGTTTAATTTGACCGAAAAAGAAGAACAACTATCTAACCTTAAGGATTTGTCGGGATGCGATGCGTTTCGAAAATTATATGGCGATTTATCCGCATCCTACCAGTTCACTATTGAGGTTGACGGCCAGAGCAAGCAACTCAACGGAAGCGAATTGCGCGCCTTACGCCACCATGAAAATCCTGAAATCCGCCGGAAGGCCATGCGTCTGTTTTTTGACCAATATGAATCCCACCAGTTAATTTACACGTCGATATACAACAACGTGATCAAAGATTTTAATACGGAACGGAAACTCCGCGGGTTTGCGACACCGATAAGTACCAAGTTAGTCGGGAACGATTTGGACGATGCAACGATTCACACGCTCCATTCTGTCACCGATCAATCCTACGAACTTGTTCAGCGCTATTATCGCCTAAAAAAATCGATGCTAGGGATTGATCGCATGACCCTTGCCGACATTTATGCGCCGCTCCCCAATACCTCTCAACGATTCAGCTGGGACGATGCCAAAACGATTGTCCTCGACGGATTCTATCGGTTTGATTCCGAGTTTGGCGCCATGGCACAACGAATGTTTGATAATCACCGAATTGATGCACCGGTTCTCCCCACAAAACGGGGAGGAGCCTACTGTTCATCCTCCACACCTGACATTGACCCCTATGTATTTTTGAATTTTCAGGGGCGCCCGTCCGATGTTGCCACGTTAGCGCACGAACTTGGCCACGCGATTCACGCCATGTTTTCGTCGAAGCACCACCTATTTTACTTTCACTCGATACTTCCTTTAGCCGAAACGGCGAGCGTTTTCTCCGAAATGATTATCACCGACAAATTATTATCGGAAACCCACGACGTACTTTCGAAGCAATCGCTACTGACCCATAAGCTCGAGGATATGTTCGCCACGAGTCACCGCCAAAATATGTTTTCCAATTTTGAAATCGCAACACATGACAGAATTTCACACGGAATTCTAAGCGCGCCCGAACTATGTGACATGTACGAAATCGAGCTGAAAAAAATGTTTGGGAAATCGGTGGAAATCACCCCCGAATATCGGTGGGAATGGGCATCCATCCCTCATATTGTCGACTCCCCATTCTATGTGTTCAGCTATAACTTTGGAAACCTATTAGTAATGGCGCTGTATCAACTATACAAAGAAGAGGGATCCCAATTTACCCCGAAGCTCAAAGACATACTACGAGCCGGGAGTTCAATGAGTCCCTACGACATTGTGGCCATTGCAGGATTTGACTTAAAAGATCCAGAGTTTTGGCAAAAAGGAATTGCCGCAATCGACTCACTTTTGAAAGAACTCGAAAATACGGTAGAGTAAGCTAATGTCTGACACCCAATCGCTCAACAAGCATATCCAATTCATTTTAGACTCTTATGATACGTTAGGTGGAGTCAGTTATACCGACGGTGACCATTTACCATCGCGATCAAGCGTTCAATCAATATTAAAATTACTAAAAGAAATTTTATTTCCCGGCTACTTCGAAAGTACCCCCATCAACAGTTCGAATTTACAATATATTATTGGCCAAAAAGTCGTGGCGGTGGCAGAGCTATTATGTGTCGAAATCAGCAAAATACTCGTATGGTCAGCAAAGGAATCAGGTCGGTCACTTGGCATAATGGACGCCAAACTTACGGCCAAACATACGACCGACAAATTTTTAGCCTACATTCCTGAGTTACGATCCCTACTAAAACAAGATGTCCTTGCCACCTATGAGGGGGACCCTGCCGCTAAAAGTGAAGCCGAGATTATTCTTTCTTACCCTGGTTTTTTAGCGACGACAATTTATCGAATTGCTCATTTTTTATACACCATGGATATCCCGCTGATGCCCCGCATAATGGCTGAAATTGTGCACAGTGAGACCGGCATCGACATCCACCCAGGAGCGACGATTGGATCATCGTTCTGTATCGATCACGGTACAGGAATCGTTATTGGTGAAACATCCGTGATAGGTCAGAACGTCAAATTGTACCAGGGGGTAACATTGGGTGCGTTAAGTGTTCCAAAATCCAAATCATCGATCAAACGGCATCCAACGCTTGGTGACAACATTGTCGTCTACGCCGAAACAACCATCTTGGGTGGCGACACAACGGTTGGCTCGAATTCCGTTATCGGAGGAAACGTCTGGATCACCCAATCCATACCTGAAAATTCGAAAATATATCTATCTTCAGATTATCAACAGCTGATTAAATCCGGTAAAATCGGAGGTTCACGTGACCATTCTTGATCAAATCGTCGAGACAAAAAAAATAGAGGTAGCCGCACTCCGAGATCAACGTCCCGATTTAGACCTTCCCGGCCACCGAAACCGTTCGTATCGATTTTTAAATGCGATTCAATCCCCGGGGCTATCGATAATCGCAGAAATAAAAAAAGCCTCGCCGTCCCGAGGGATCATCCGGCACGATTTTGATCCTTTGTTGATTGCCAATCATTTCAAAGACTCCGGAGCCGCCGCGTTATCGATTTTAACTGATGGCCCGTATTTTCAAGGGAGTCCACTATACATCCCACAAGTTAAACACGCCGTCGACCTACCTATTTTACGCAAAGAATTCATTATCGACCCAATTCAAATCCGAGAAAGTGTCGAACTTGGAGCGGATGCCATCCTGCTGATTAAGGCCATTTTAACGCGTGCTGAGTGTCAGCATTTGCTAAATTACGCCCATGAGTCCGGGCTAGATGTATTAATCGAAGTCCACAACCGGCAGGAATTGTCGGAAGTTTTGCAGTTGACCGACCTTGATATGATCGGCATCAACAACCGAAATCTGAAAACATTTGAAACGGATATTCAGTTATCCACATTACTCAAACCAATAATTTCCGATCGCCACCCCACTCTGCCAGTCGTTGCTGAAAGTGGCTATTCTTCGGTTGACCAACTACGGACATTGTCGTCACAGGGATTTGCTGGGGCACTTATTGGTGAAGGGTTAGCTGTTAATCCGGCGTTAATGTCTCAACTAAGCAGGTTTTAATCTACCGATCCCATTACAGCCATTACCTATCAGCTAATAACCTCAAAACCCTTCAGCGCTGTTAGAACGTGTACAGTACTGAATGGTCCCATATTGCTTCGCTATGTGTAGACAGGTATAATAGGACCCCATTTTATTTTAGTTCCTTTATAGAGGTGAAGTTTTGGCCATTAAAATTCGTTTGAAGCGTCAAGGTAAGAAAAAACAACCCGTTTATCGACTGGTTGTGGCTGATAGTCGCGAAGCTCGCGGCGGACAAGCAATAGAAATATTGGGGTTATACAACCCAAGGTCGAATCCAGTTCAGTTTGATTTCAACGAAGAGCGTGTAAAATATTGGATATCAGTGGGGGCCCAACTATCAGATCCCGTTCAACGCTTGTTAGGCAACCAAGGAGTTGTTCCAGTAGTCAAACGTACGTCAGCTACCCCTGGAGTAGCTCGCAAAGACCTTAAGAAAAAATAAACTAATCCTCAGAAACCCCGGCCAATTGTTGCTGGGGTTTTTAGAATAAATATTTGGGTGTGTTCATGAAAGAACTAGTTGAAAGTATAGTCAGTTCACTTGTAGACAATCCTCATCACGTTCAAGTCGATGAGACAAGTAACGAGTCTGGTGCAGTGTTAGTTATTCGTGTCGCCCAAGAGGATGTGGGAAAAGTTATTGGTAAAGAAGGTCGAATCGCAAATGCAATTCGTACTGTTGCCAAAGCCGCGGCGGCTAAGAGTGCCCGAAAAATAACTGTTGAAATCATTTCAAATCAACCATCGTCTACAGCCGCTGGGACATCCAACGAGCCAACGGTATGAGCACTAAGTCAGACCAAAAAGCAGGGGCAGCAAAACTCCCCAATCGTTCAGTAACATTGAAGCGTACAGTTACAATCAAGGTACTCGTTACCGAAAAATTCAAATCGTTTATGCAGTTCGAATTAAACGAAGGAATTAAGAATGCTGAACAGCGCATCCAGTTAATAAACCAGCAAATTCCTAACTTAAATGAAATCGCCCCCGGAGACAATCCCGGACGCCTTGCACTTATTCAGCAACTAGAAGCCGAAAAAATACAACTAGAGGCCACGATATCCGATCAACAAGCCCGCGCCACAGCCATCACTAACTTACAGTTGGACAGCTTATTTGTTCAGGGTACGGTTGACGGCTTTGTTTCCGTTTCTGAAGGCGACAACATGTATGAAAAATTGGGCGGAATGGAAATAATTTTAAAAGACGGAATCGTCCAAAAAATCAATCCAGTTGGATCGATCGAAGCCGCCTAGTAATCAACCCATGAACTTTTACTTCATTACTCTCTTCCCGGACGAGTTACGAAGTTTTTTCCAAAAAGGGATCATTGGCAAAGCCGTAGACGCCGGGATTATACGTCCACATTTCATCAACCTACGAGATTTCGCCATCAACCGATACGGTCAGGTTGATGATCCGCCATTTGGTGGGAAAAAAGGGATGCTAATCCGAGTCGATGTACTTTATAACGCCATCACATCGGTCCCCGACTATAAATCGGCCGCCATCTTTTCCACCTGTCCCAAGGGCGATATATTGTCACAATCGACGGTATCATCCATTCAGAACAATTATTCATCGCTGATTATTCTTAGCGGTTACTATGAGGGGTTTGATGACCGAATATACACCCTATTACCCATTCAGCGCTTTTCAATTGGAAACGTCATTTTATCTTCAGGAGATCCCGCTGCGATTGCATTAGCTGAATCTGTAGCGCGGTTAGTTCCTGGAGTCATTGGTGATCCGGATTGTATATCAGAGGACTCTCATGTGTCCGGATTATTGGAACATCCTCAATATGCACCGCCTAGGGTATTCCAAAATTTACCAGTACCTGATATTTTGTTAAGCGGTCATCATAAAAACATTGCATCGTGGAAACGACAGCAAAGTTTGGGAACTTCGTTGTTATTACAGCCTCAATTATTAGCCGATGTCCATCTTTCACAAGAAGACAAGGCATTGTTGACCGACTTTTTAAAGGAGTAAGTCATGTCCTCGTCTCAAATTATCGAACAAATTGAAAACGCTCAGATTAAAGAAAATACCCCTCAATTCAGTGTCGGGGACACGGTGGTTGTATCTACCGCAATTATCGAAGGAAAAAAACGTCGGATTCAAAAATTTGAAGGAACGGTTGTAAAGAAAACCGGCAAGCGCGTAAGAGAAAGTTTTACCGTCCGACGAGTCATCGATAAGATCGGCGTTGAGAAAACTTTCCTTCTACATTCTCCCCTTGTTGAAGATGTATCGATCGTAAAACGTGGCGTTGCCCGCCGGGCCAGACTTAATTACCTTCGTGGTCGCGTTGGTGCAAAAGCCAATCGGATGAAAACCAAGGAAACTAAAGTAAAAACCTCATGATTCGGGTGGGGATTGCCGGCGCCTCAGGTTACACCGGCCTTGAGCTAATTCGCTTATTGAGTCGGCATCCCCAAGTTAGCATTTCTAGATTATACTCAAAATCACAGATTGGCGTCTCCATCGCATCAATCTACCCCCATTTAAGTGGAATCATAGATATCATATTAGAAGAGTTAACGGCCCAATCCTTAACGGGTATAGACGTTTTATTTTTAGCCCTCCCCCACGGCCAATCACAACAATACGTTGAGACAATTTTTTCGTCGGGAGTACGCACCATCGACCTGTCGGCTGATTTTCGTCTGAACTCTCCCAGTATCTACAAGACCTACTACAACGATGACCATATAAAGCCAGAATTACTAGGGCAGATACCACTTGGACTTCCTGAGTTATTTAGGACGAAAATAATTAATGCTCCATACGTTAGTTGTCCCGGATGCTACGCAACCTCTGTGATGGTGGGATTGGCACCGCTTTCACGAACTGGACGTCTAAACGAAATGGTAATCGTCGATTCCAAATCGGGAGTTTCTGGCGCCGGTAGAACGGTCAAAGAGTCAAACTTATATTGTGAAGTGAACGAATCATTTACCGCCTATTCAACGGGCACTCATCGACATACCGCCGAAATGGAAATGGTTTTAGGAAGCCGAATATTATTTTCACCGCATTTAGTGCCGATGAGTCGTGGCATTTTGTCAACAATGTACGTCGATGCGGCTCTTTCGGTTCGCGAATTTCAGGATCTGTATACTGATTTTTATAGGTCTGAACCGTTCGTGACAATCCTTACCGGAAATGGAATTCCAAGCACCAAAATGGTAACGGGCACAAACTCAGTATTTATCGGGTATACCCCACTCCCCAAATATGGAAAAACGGTTATATATTCGGCGCTGGATAACCTAATCAAGGGCGCATCTGGCCAAGGTATTCAATGTATGAATGTAATGTTTGGATTTGAGGAAGATGCTGGACTACCTAAGGTCGCTCATTATTTTTAGGTATGCCGTCTGTTGCTCATGTTGCGGTACTTCGCGCTGTTCATTCCCTTTATACGTATGTAATACCATCCCACTTATTGGATGAGGTTGCTATAGGAACTTGGGTTCATGTCCCCTTCGGAACCGTCCTGGCTCCAGGAGTCGTATTTGCGATTGATCATCAGCACATCACCTCCCTCCCCCTTAAACCTATCGACACTATTGATTCAAAGCGTCCACATCTCACTTTGGATCAATTTCAATTAATCGACTGGATACGTAATCACTATCTAACAACACCGTTTCAAGCGATACAGACCGTAGTGGGCAAGCAAACAATTCGACCCGTTGAAGTCCAAAATATTAGTACTGAATCTTCGACGCCACATCCGGCATCTTCGGCTCAACGGGAAGCAATTCAAGCTATCTTATCATGCGAACACTATCAGGATATTTTACTCCACGGAGTAACCGGAAGTGGAAAAACTGAAGTCTATTTACAAGTCACCACCCAAATATTAATGCGCGGGAAATCGGCATTAGTCCTTGTCCCAGAAATAGCATTAACCCCTCAAATTAGTCGACTATTTTCTGATCGACTGGGTCAAAATGTCGTTGTGGTTCATTCGGGATTAACAAAAAAACAACGAAGCGAAGCCTGGAATCGTATTTACAATGGGGCGTCACGAGTTGTCATTGGCCCACGATCTGCCGTTTTTTCACCGATCCTAAATCTAGGGGTGATTATTGTCGACGAATGCCACGATGGCTCCTATAAACAGGAACAAAATCCACGATACGATGCGCTAAGTGTTGCAAAATTCCGCGCAAAACACGCCAATATTCCATTGGTATTAGGGTCAGCAACACCGACTATCGAGCAACTTTACACCCATAAAAATAATCCCAAATTCCATATCAAACTTCCTACTCGGATTCTCAACCGACCAATGCCAGAGGTACACCTCCTCGACACCCGTGATCATTCCCTATTTCCTGACGACGCCATAATCGGAAATCCGTTAATTCAAGCAATAAAAATAGCTACGGCCAAACGCGAAAAAGCGATGATTTTAGTTAATCGACGGGGATATGCCCCCACTGTCTCATGTCAAAAATGCAAAAATATTGTGTCCTGCTCAGAATGCAATCTGGGGTACACGTACCACTCGGATCGAAAACTACGATGCCACCGATGCTTTACAATAATTCCACTTCCGACAGGCTGCCCATCGTGTCGGAAAGGAAATATTGCAATATCAGGAATTGCCATTCAAAAGGTCGAAATTGAACTCAGAAAATACTTACCGGAATCTCACATCCTGCGACTCGACCGAGATACAGGAAGCACGCCGCAAAAGATTTCTGAAATTATGGATGAATTCAGAAACTCCGGTGATGTGTTAATTGGCACCCAAATGATCGCCAAGGGGCATGATATCGCCGACGTTACTGTCGTAGGTATTGTTGGACTAGACAGTTCATTGGGAATTCCAGACTTTCGCGCCTGCGAACGTACATTCCAACTCATATGTCAGGTATCGGGTCGAGCTGGACGAGGTGAAAAACCAGGTGAAGTGTACCTTCAGAGCGCACACCCCAACCACTACGCTGTTGTTTCAGCTATCTCAAATGATACCGAAACTTTTTTTAATACTGAAATTGGATTCAGAAAATCGTTACACTATCCCCCATTTACAGAGCTAGTAAATATCATAATTTCGGGGACAAACGCTCAGCTAGTGGCCACATTTAGTCGAAAATTATATCAGCACAGCCAGAAAACACTGGATCCGCTCGCAGTTACGATCATGCCGGTACAGCCAGCTCCCGTGCCAATGATCCGTAACCATGTCCGATGGCATATTTTGTACAAATGCATTCCGGGTCAGTCAGAATTAATTCGACGTATCCTTCAATCGGCACCTGTTCCACCTCGAGGCATACGACTGATCGTTGATTTCGATCCACAATCGATACTATGATTTACAATATGTCGACTGACGAATTAACAATCGAACCTATCCAAAAAGTGATTGTCAATCTGGGGCTGTCAGCCAAACTCACCTCACGTATCGACGAACTATTAACTCAGTTTCAATTGCAAGTTACTGAATTACCCATTGCCGATGGGATATTGGTAATCAAAAAATGCACTATGGTCCTACCCACTCATATCGACCGATTAATTAAAGTCAATACTCCCGACCTTGTGGTCGCTCAATTTATATCGATGATCTTAAAATATATATTAGGTGATCGAGGAACTATTGATTTATCGGACCTTTCAGATCTGGAACGTACAGATATGGTGGTTTACGATCGACTAACAGAGGCTGACTTTCGGGCGGGTGAGACAGCATTACACCAGGTGGCTTTTTTAAAATTAAATGGGGGTCTGGGAACCACAATGGGATGTACGGGACCCAAATCACTAATAAAGGTAACCGATAGCGAGTCGTTTCTCGATATAATATTGAACCAAATCAGCACACTGTCCCGGCTAAATTCCTGCGACATTCCTCTGGTCTTAATGAATAGTTATTACACCGACGCTGCGACACGTACTGCCATTGGTGATCGAAGTAACTACTTAAATTTACTCCAACATCAGGTGCCTAGAATCGATGTTCGAACCGGTGAGCCGGTCGATTTCGAATCTGACCCCTCGGCTGAATGGAATCCTCCTGGACATGGGGATATATATGCCGCTCTTGCATCAAGTGGGACGCTCGATCGCCTTTTAGGCAACGGCATACGATATTTGTTCGTCTCAAATTCGGATAATTTAGGTGCCACGATTGACTTAAAAATTCTGGGGTACATGGTAAGACAAAATCTCGCATTTTTGATGGAAACTACAGAAAAAACCCATGCCGACCGAAAGGGAGGTACCTTAGTTCGACAAAATGACCGATTATTCCTACTGGAGCGAGCTCAGGTAATGCAGTCACAACTCGATGAGTTTGAAAATATTGATCGGTACAGGATTTTCAACACGAATAATATTTGGCTCGACCTGTATCAAATAAAAGCGCGTTTGGATGCCCTTGATTTGGACCTGCCACTCATCGTTAATCCGAAAGTCGTCCATGGAGTCCGTGTCGATCAGTTAGAATCGGCAATGGGTTCCGGAATCAGTTTATTTGAACGCACAGCGTCAGTTGTTGTTCCTCGAACTCGATTTATGCCCGTAAAATCAGTCAATGATTTACTGATCCTTCGATCTGATTTAGTCGATAAAACCAATGATGGCCAGTTGGTATTGACGACTCGTCGGGCCCGTACCTTACCAACAATTCAACTAGGATCGGCGTATCAGCGGGTAGATGATTTTAATCGGTTGATACCCCACGTGCCATCACTCCGTCAGTGTCGATCGCTTGAAGTTTCCGGAAACGTCGGGTTCGGCAAATCAGTGTCGATCAAAGGGAGCGTTCGAATTACTTCACAAGCGGCGGCAACCGTTGTTATCTCAAATTGCGTGTTTCACGACGAAGAAATACACATCGACTCCGAGGGGGGACTGAGTCGGAGGCCCATTGAATTACCAAGTTAAGTTTACAGTTGTAGGTCAAGGACTGGTCGGGTCACTCGTTGCGTTACAACTACTAGACTCTGGGGCCGACGTACAGGTTATCGATCGTGCACCGCGCCGGTGCGCCAGCTGGGTGTCATCGGGTATGATTGACCCTATTTCAGGCCAACGATTTGCGACGACGTGGAACTATCATACGCATGCGCCCTTAGCCGTCGCTACGTACAAGCGACTTGAAGATCGTTTCGGAATCAAAATTTTAAGGGAGAGTCCCATTTGGAGGCTGTTTCGCGACAATCAGGATCGACAAACCTACCAAAAAAAACGAGAAAAAGGTGCACTCGACGGGTTTATCGATTCTGAATTTCATGACACCCACCACCGCCACATCCGAAGCCCGTTTGGTGGAATCCAGGTCCGTGGCGGATATATCGTGGATGTGGAGCAATTGACTCGACGGCTAGCCATATACTTCGATACTCTAGGAATTCTGCAATTTGGGGAGGTTGCCAATTTAACGAACTCAGAGCAGATCATCATTCACTGTACAGGTGCGTACGCGGCTAGCACGCCATTGTTTTCATGGTTACCGTTTAGAAATTCTCGCGGCGAATGCATCCGTTTTACATCTAATGAACTCTCTTTGCCTGGGATCATCAACAACGGATTTTGGATTTGCCCACTGGGAAATGGGGAATTCAAAGCTGGCGCTACGTATTCTTGGGAGGATTTATTTAGTATGCCGAAGGCGATCGAATACCACCAGGTATTAGACAAACTCCGGACAATCATTCCATCCGTTCCGATCCATGAGCTCAGGGTTGAGTCGGGCACTCGAAGCATTATGGAAGACACCCTACCGGTAGTGGGATGTCACCCAAATTATCCGAATGAATTAATTGTCTCGGGTGTCGGTTCAAAAGGGACTCTCTCGGCCCCGTTTCTTGCCCGACAAGTTCAGCAATTCCTGTTAAACAATGCTGAAATCCACCCTGAAATTTCGATACAACGTTTTATAAAAAAATATTATTTTCACGGTCATTATTGATATCAAGTCTCAATAATAGCGCCTTGATTAGATGCCTATAGTTTAATAGAATATCGGTATCTTTTAGGATGGGTAACACCATCCCAACTGAACAACCCCACTGTATAAGTCTCCAAAAAATTTAATGCTATTTTTTTCGGCGGATTTTTGGCCGGAACTTTATATTTTTTTTGGGAGCTCGGTGTGCCGTTCAATGGTTTCTAGATATCAACTATTAGGAGTTCGCTATGAGTGTCGACAGTGTTATTAGTTATATTATCAAGCGCAACGGGGAAAAAGTTGAATTCGACCAAGAGCGTATTTCTATAGCCATTCACAAGGCTTTTTTATCTGAAAATATTTGTACGCCGGAGGTAGCTTCGGAACTGGCGCGCGAAGTCGTTTTGCGGGTTCGTGAAAATATCGGAAATGCAGAAACTACTCAGGTTGAATTTGTTCAAGACCTTGTTGAAGAAGTATTGATGCTTCGAGGCCATCACAAGGTGGCAAAGCGATATATTCTTTATAGGGAGCGTCACAAAGAAGAACGGCAGCAACAAATTCAGGCACGAATCCGAGAAAAAACCCTCGAGGTTGTTATTAACGGTACCGAAACCGTTATTTTTAATCCAATTACAATCGAGGAGAATTTACGCCAATTAGCGCCTGATTTAATGAGAGTATCGATTACTGAAATGGTTGATGCTGTTACTCGTCAAGTTTACGATCGAATTCCTATCCGAGAAATCGAACTCCTTGTATTAGGAGCGGCTCGCGAACGCATAGAACGGCATTACGAATATGCTTACTTGGCAGCACGGATTGCAATTAATGATTTGTATAAAAAGGTTTTAGGGGAACCGATGAATACAATTAAGCTCGATACCGCCTACAGAAAACGATTTGCTGAATACATACAGCATGGGATTGCGCTCGAGTTACTTAATCCTGAACTTGGAAATTTCGATTTAAATAAAATTTCCGCCGCACTCTCTCCTCAACGGGACAAGTTATTTATGTACCACGGCGTACAGATATTATTAGATCGTTATCTACTACAAGATCGTTCATATGAAAAAAATACATTTGAACTTCCGCAATGGTTTTGGATGCGAGTGGCGATGGGATTAGCCATAAAAGAAACACACAAGGAAGATCGTGCGATCGAATTTTACTCAATTCTGTCATCTTTAGACTTGGTGTCGTCGACCCCGACGTTGTTCAATAGTGGGACCTTACACAGTCAAATGAGTTCCTGTTATCTAAACACGGTCGATGACTCCCTCGGAGCAATTTTTAAAACTTACTCTGATAATGCATTTTTAAGTAAATGGGCCGGAGGAATTGGTACCGATTGGACTCGAGTCCGTGGTACAGGATCCAAAATTAAAGGTACAAATGGATCATCGCAAGGGGTTATCCCGTTTATTAAGATATTTAATGATGTCGCGCTAGCCGTGAATCAAGGGGGTAAACGTAAAGGTGCCATGTGTGCGTATTTAGAAGTCTGGCATTCGGATTTCGAGCAATTTCTAGAACTTAAGAAAAACACTGGCGATGAACGACGTCGAGCGCACGACATTAATACGGCGGCATGGATACCTGATTTATTCATGAAACGAGTCATTGAAAACGCCGACTGGACCTTTTTTTGTCCAGGAGATGCGATCGACCTTCACGATCTTTATGGAAAAGCATTCGAAGACCGATATGAATACTATGAAAAATCCGGCACCATACCGCGAACAAAGACTGTAAAAGCACTTGATTTATGGAAAAAAATGTTAACGATGCTTTACGAGACTGGGCATCCATGGATCACCTTCAAAGATGCCGCTAATGTCAGAAATCCCCAAAGCCATTGTGGCGTGATTCATTCCTCCAACCTGTGTACTGAGATTACCTTGAATACATCAGACGATGAAACAGCTGTATGTAACTTAGCCAGTATCAACCTCGCAAACATGATTAAAGATGGCCGATTGGACGAAGAAAAAATTAAAAAAACAGTTTCTATCGGTATTCGAATGTTGGACAACGTCATTGATAACAATTTTTACCCCACCCAAGAGGCTAAAAAGGCCAACTTCAGACACCGAGCCGTTGGATTGGGGCTAATGGGATATCAAGATGCCCTCTACCAGTTGGATATTTCATTTGACTCTGACGCAAATCTTGAATTTGCCGATCGATCAATGGAAATGATTTCGTATTACGCAATCGAGGCCAGTTCTGATCTTGCTGCCGAACGGGGTAGTTATGAAACATATCCTGGGAGTAAATGGGCTCAGGGAATATTCCCGTTCGATACCATTCAATTGCTCGAGAAAGAGCGCGGTCGAGAGATAGAAGTATCTAAAATCTATCGAATGGATTGGGATCAACTGAAATCGAAAGTCAGCCGTGATGGTATCCGTAATTCGAATACCATGGCCATTGCTCCCACAGCAACGATCGCCAATATTTCCGGTGTGTATCCATGTACGGAACCCGCCTATAAAAATATATATATGAAAGAAAATTTATCAGGGAATTTTGTTGTCATAAACAGATACTTAATTGATGACCTTGAAAAAATCGGACTTTGGGATAACGAAATGTTAAGTAAAATCAAGTTAAATAACGGTTCTGTAAGCGAAATTGGTGACGTTCCCAATAAATTAAAATCGAAGTACAAGGAAACGTTCGAAATAGATTCCCAGTGGATTGTCGACGCGGCCAGCCGCCGGAGTAAGTGGATCGATCAGTCAGCATCAACCAATATTTTTATGGCCACAACAAGCGGCAAGGCACTCAGCGACATCTACCTTTCAGCCTGGAAAAAAGGGTTGAAAACGACATACTATCTTCGAACATTAGGTGCTTCACAAGTCACGAAGGCAACGGTAGCCATTGAGAACAATCGCCAAATGCCACGGACAACCAGTTCCGACGCCAGTGACGTCATCGTCGGCGATGCAAACACCCAGGTTCAGCGTCCAAGTTCTGCCCACACAACTACACAAGCAGCTCTCCTACCCACAGTGATGGATTCTGAGTGTGAAGCCTGTCAATAAGGAGTAAATTATGGCATTAAACGATCTATTTCAAGGCGATTTCAAATTCAATAAGCTGTCGAATGCCGAGATAATTAACAAACGACGAGTCATCAATGGCTACGACGATGGACTAATGCAAATCTCGCCACTAAAACACCCCTGGGCATATGAAATATTCGAGACGATGATTCGGAACACATGGGTACCGCAAGAGGTTCCCATGCAGGCAGACGTCAATCAGTGGAACGCCGATAATATATTAACCGATAAAGAGCGACGGGTTTATGAACGCAGCCTAGCATTTGTTTCTAACTTGGACGGACTACAAACAAATAATTTAGCATGCAATATCATTCGCCATATTACTAGTCCGGAACTTATCCTCGCCATCACTCGGCAAACATTTGAGGAAGCCCTCCACGTCGTCAGTTACGCGACATTAGTGGAAGCGTTAGCGCTCGATCCAGAAGAAATATATGGGATGTACCGCACGGACAAAGATCTATACGACAAGAACCAAATTGTACTACGGGCTGTTTCTAAGATTGCTGATCCCGCATTCCGTACCGGCACGTTTGAAAACGACCAAATGTTCCTCGAAGCATCAATTGGAAATATTATTATTGAGGGCATCTATTTCTATAGCGCGTTTTTAATTTTTTATGTGCTTCGACGTAACAACAAAATGCCGGGTAGTGCCGAGATGATTCAATTTATTAATCGAGACGAAGATATGCACCTCAAACTGTTCATACACATCAGTAACGCAATAAAAGATGAACAGCCAGAATTATGGACCCCTGAATTTCAACAGCGAATAACCAATAATATTAAAGATGCGGTTGAAATGGAGTACAAATGGGGAGCTTCTTGTATTCAAGAAGGTATTTTGGGATTAACACCTGAAAATTTACGCCAATATCTGGAATTTGTTGGCGACGTTCGCTTAACTTGCCTGGGATTGCCGAAGGTTTGGAACAGCGCAAATCCGTTTCCATGGATCGACGAACTCACTCAAGGAAATATGATTGAAGTCAATTTTTTTGAAGGAAGAGTAAAAGAATATCAAACAGGAACGTTAGAGTGGTAGGGATAAACTAAGGAGACCGATATGAAAGACACGCTATCACAAAATTTAACCCGAGTAGAGTCCGATACGATGGGCAAAATAAATGTTGAAAATGACAAATATTGGGGAGCACAAACCCAGCGTTCCCTACACCATTTTGGAATTGGCGATGATCGAATGCCTCGAGAACTAATTCGAGCATTTGGGATCTTAAAAAAAGCCGCTGCTGAAGCAAATTTTGAGCTTGGAAAGCTACCTCGAGACAAGATGGAACTAATCGTTCAGGCCGCGGACGAAGTCATTTCTGGAACACTCGACGCGCATTTCCCCCTTCGTATCTGGCAAACTGGATCAGGTACGCAGACGAACATGAATGTCAATGAAGTAATATCAAACCGAGGGATCGAGTTATCAGGTGGTGAAATGGGATCAAAACACCCAATTCATCCAAATGATGATGTCAATAAATCCCAATCATCAAACGATACATTTCCAACTGCAATGCATATTGCAGCGGCGGACATTTTAGTTAATCAATTAATTCCAATGTCTATAAAATTTAGAGACGGTCTCGCCAAAAAGAGCGAGCTATTCTCAAAAATAATAAAAATTGGACGCACTCACTTAATGGATGCTGTCCCACTAACCCTCGGGCAGGAATTTTCGGCCTATGTCACCCAGATGGACCAAAATATCTCACGAATTCATCAGGTATTACCTGACATTTTAGAACTGGCGATTGGTGGAACCGCCGTAGGAACAGGGCTAAACACACATCCTGAGTTTGCGAATCGAGTTTCAAAAAAAATAGCAACAGCAACTGGAATTGGGTTTTCATCTGCGGAAAACAAGTTTGCAGGTCTTTCAAGTAACGATCCGTTAGTTTTTGCATCCGGCGCATTAAAAACTATGGCCGCTACGTTAATGAAGGTGGCCAACGATATCCGATGGATGGGTTCGGGACCGAGGTGTGGACTCAACGAATTATTACTACCTGAAAATGAACCGGGCTCGTCCATTATGCCCGGCAAAGTTAATCCAACTCAAAGCGAAGCAATGACAATGGTCTGTGTCCAAGTTATGGGTAACGATACTGCTATATCTATCGCAGGATCCCAAGGTAATTTCGAATTAAATGTTTTCAAACCAGTAATTATCCACAATTTTATTCACTCATGCCGACTATTGACGGATGCCATGTCGCATTTTCTTGAGCATTGTCTCGATGGATTAGTCGCGAACGATGAGCAGATCCAACGATATGTTGACCAATCACTAATGCTAGTCACAGCATTGAACCCACATATTGGATACGATAAAGCCGCTCAGGTTGCAAAAAAAGCGCATAAGGAAAATCTGTCGTTGAAAGAAGCTAGCATCGAATTAGGGTTCCTTTCGGAACAAGAATTTGAAAAATTCGTACGCCCAGAAGAAATGTTATCACCCCAGTAAAAGAACGTTGCTTGACAGTACTTCGATAGACTGAACCTTTGCCAATTCGATTCTTTTGTCTCGTTAGGCCTTGCCTCAGCAGGGCCTAAACATTGGAAGCACTTGATCTTTCTCCGATACTATCGTTCGGATATTCGGGTCTAAACGCCAATCAATTGCAAGATTTGGATCGTCCCATCGTATACCGGACTCATCGGTTGGGACATATGAATGGCTACATAGATATTCAACTACCGCGTGCTGGGACAGCACATAAAACCCATGAGCAGCCGTTTCCGTTAGCAACGCCATACGTCGATTATCCTCCGATAGCTCCATGCCAACCCATTGGCCATAGGTACTTGATTCTGGATCAATATCCACGGCTACATCCCAGATAATGCCTTTGATTACACGAACAAGTTTAGCTTGCTGTGACGGCGATTTTTGAAAGTGAAGCCCCCGAAGTACACCTTGTTTCGACATGCTCTGGTTTAATTGAACAAAGGTATGCGGCAATCCAGCCGATTTGAGCTTATTGTGCTGGTATACCTCAAAAAAAATACCCCTTGAATCAGAAAAAATTTCCGGCTCAAGTAGATAGCAACATTTTAAGTTCGTGGGTTCAATTTTCATTAATTACCCTCCCTTGCTTTCAAAAATTCAATGCCATATTGTTCAAAACCAGCCAGCATTTTCTGGGCTTCCTGAATGACAGGGAGCGGTATCCCAGCCATTTTAGCCACATGTAGACCGTAACTCTTATCCGCGGTTCCCTTCAGAAAGCGATGGGTAAATACAATATCATCATCAGTTTCAACAATTTCCATCGTATAATTAAAAAGGCCAGGTAATCGCCCCTCCAATGCCGTTAATTCATGATAATGCGTTGCAAATAACGTGCGCGCACCAATTCTTAAGGCGATATCCTTTGTTATCGAACAAGCAATACTCATCCCATCAAATGTGGAAGTTCCCCTCCCTACTTCGTCTAGAATGACTAAACTGTCGGGCGTAGCCGTACCTAAAATTGAGGCGGTTTCTAACATTTCAACCATAAACGTACTATGTCCTTTGTACAAGTTATCTAATGCTCCAATCCGAGTATATAGTCGATCAACCGGGGAAAGATGCATCGCGTTAGCTGGTACAAAACATCCCATTTGGGCCATTACCACAGCGAGAGCTACTTGCCTCATCATTGTCGATTTACCTGCCATATTGGGTCCCGTCACCAATAGAAAGCGGTGGTCTTTGGTCATTGACACCGAATTAGGAGTATATGTTTCCAATCCACGCTCTACAATCGGATGGCGCCCCGAATCAATCATCAACATTCGATTCTCTCGGGCTTCAAATCGAGGCCGAACATACCCGTTTTTCTGTGAGACAGTAGCTAGAGATTGAATTGTGTCAAGTTCAGATAACATAAGTGCAACTTCTTGAATGAATGGAACCGTTTCAAAAATAGACCGGACTATTTCTTGAAACAACTCATATTCAAGCGCAAATTGTCGCTCCTCCCCATTGAGTAATATCAGCTCTTTTTCTTTCAATTCCGGAGTAATATATCGCTCTGCATTGGCTAGAGTTTGCTTTCGAACATAGTGATCCGGGATTTTATCCTTGTGACTATTTGGTAGCTCAATATAATAACCAAACACCTTATTAAAACCGACCTTTAACGACCGAATGCCTGTAGCCCCGCGCTCCATTTCTTCAAGCGAGGCTATCCATTGCCGGACTTCAGCGAATGACTGCTTTAAATCATCCAGAACTTGACTATACCCATCTTTAATTATTCCCCCATCGCGGGCTGACGTTGGGGGTCCTTCCACAATCGCGTCTGTAATTAATTGAACAGTGGTCATGACAGGGGAATTGGAAGCAAGAACGTCGGCGTAAAAATTAAACTGTCGCCGTAAGAATCTACTCGAAAATTCAGTCAACAAATTTGGTAAGCGATTCAATGCGTTTAATGAATCTCTAAGTGAAATACAATCACGGGGATTATTCGTCCCAGAAACAATACGACCAACTAATCGCTCAATGTCGTATATTTCATTTAAAACGTCACGAATCTCTCCACGAGTATGAAAATCCAACACCAACTCTTCTACCGCATCTAACCGTGCCTCTATACGTTTAACATTACGCAATGGTTCGGCGATAACCGATCGCAATTTTCGCCCGCCCATGGCCGTACATGTTTCATTTAGCAACGCAAACATGGACGATTGTTTGGTAGATGAGTCACGAGATTGAACAAGTTCGAGATTGACCATAGTTGTTCGATCCAAGATCATAATATCGTCAAACGTGTATGGCATTAATTTATGAACATGAGGCAAGCTGGTCTTTTGAACAAATTTTGCATATTCCAGAACAGCAAGGGCAGACGACAACCAATCGGTATCCCCATCGAGTCCAAATGAGGCTAAGGAAGCACTCCCAAAATGATTAATCAACAGCTGAGCGGCTCGATCTCCACTTAAAAAATCAGTTCGATTGACAACTAAATCATCAGGCGGTGTCCAATTCAATTTTACAGGCAAGACAATTTCTTTCGGCTGAAGCCTCTGGATATGCCGTTCTAATTCACTAATATTTTTGACCCGACACACCTTAAACTCTCCAGTCGAAAGCTCTAAAAACGATAGCGAAAAGCCCCCTTTTATAGCAGACACCCCAACCAGAAAATTTGTCTCGTTTTTACCGAGAGCACTGGCGCTCATTACCGTACCAGGAGTTACAATTTTAACTACTTCTCGCCGGGTTAACCCCTTATTCGCAGCAGAATCTTCAACTTGTTCACAAATGGCGACTTTGAAACCGCGTGACACTAATTTTTGTATATAATTCTCCGATGCATGATGAGGAATTCCACACATTGGGACTCGATTTTCATCCTTTCCCCGTCCAGTCAAGGTAAGCTCGAGTTCACGCGAGGCAATCTTGGCATCCTCTTGAAACATTTCGTAAAAATCCCCAAGTCTAAAAAACAATATTGCGTCCTGGAACTCCGCCTTGATTTCTGAATACTGTCGGAGCATTGGCGTATTCAGAGAGTCGTCAGTACCCGTGGATGACATTATCTTATCGAAACAGGCAAGTGAGACCGTAGGTCGTCAACGAATTTGGCATGAATCTCATTCACTTCGTCATCTAATAGAGTTCGCTCAGAATGCTGATAAATAAACGCGAAGCCAACGCTCTTATGATTGGCGCCGATCGAGTCTGATTCAAATAAATCAAACAAATAAAAATCCATAACTTCGGCGGGTAAACGGGATTTTATTTCACCCTGAATGGCATCAAACCCGAGTGTTTTAGGGGCCAGGAATGCAAGATCTCGTCGAATGGAGGGAAATCTACCAAACGGAGAAAACATTTTATTTCGCGTTGGTAATGATGCCAGAAGTGTTAAATTAAATTCAATATATCCGATAGATTGTCGAATATCATAGCCTTTCACCCCATCCGGATGAACGAATCCCACGGTGCCAACTATGATGTCCCCAAACCAAAGGTCAGCACTTAATGTCGGATGAAATAAGGGATTATTAGTTGATTTAAGTTGAAAATCTACTATATCTAGTTGGTCAAGAAGCTCGCGCATCAATCCATTCAAATGAGAAAATGTGTACTTCGCCCATTCTTTTTGATCTATTGTATAGGGAGACAGTAGTTGATCCCCGGTAACCAACGCGCCACTCATAATATGTTCACAAACCGTGCCATCCGGATGAGTAAAAAACACTTTACCAACCTCAAATAGCCGCAAATTACTAATTTGCCTTTTAATATTAAACGCTGCCGTTTTAAGTATCGATGCTAAAAGTTCAGATCGCATGGTTGATTCAGCTACGGACAAAGGATTTTGAATCATTAACGATTTTTTTTCGACTGGCCGTTGACTCAACAGTAAATCGTCGGGAGAAATCATTGTATAAGTTTGAATCTCCTGAAACCCTTGATTAATCAAAAAGGTCTCAACCGCCGCCCGAATGATTGACAAGCGCGTAGCTTTTTCTTGAATAATCATGGGTCCCGAAAATTCATTCGGAATACCATCCAACCCTATAATACGGGCTACTTCTTCAGCTAAACATGGCCAATCTTTTACGTCATGGCACCGCCAACTGGGAGGTACAATTTCCCAGGTATCGCCCAATGAGTTGACCGAAAATCCAAGTGATTTTAATACATTGATTTGCATTTCGTGAGGGTAAGTTGTACCCAGTAATTGATTTATTTTTTGAGGCACCATAAGTATCGGGGCCGGAAGCAGTGTCGAATACAGTTGGGTTTCAACTTGGAGCGACATGGACGAAACCGATGCATTAGTTAGCGTCTGAAGCAGATGCAGTGCGCGATCCGCCCCGATCTGTACACCCAACGGGTCAACCCCACGTTCAAATCGAATCGAACTTTCGGTCCGCAATCCAACATGGTTCCTAGATCGACGGACGTCAACGGGAGTAAAATAAGCTGATTCTAAAATAATGTTCCTGGTTCCAGAATCCACACTGGTGCCAAATCCACCCATGACGCCTGCAAGAGACACCACTCCGTTGCGATCGGAAACAATTGGGGCCCCAGGTAAAATAGCCCTTGTCTCCTGGTCGAGTGTCTGGAAGGTAATATTAGCTGGCGAAGATCCTACCCGAATCACATCTCCCTCCCATTTATCGGCGTCGAACGCATGCAATGGTTGCCCCAATTCGAGAAGCACATAATTAGTTATATCAACAATAATATTGTGGCTACGAATACCGCATTTTGACAACCGACGTTCCATCCACAGTGGTGTCGGCGCGGGAAAAATATTCCCGACAGACCGAGCCAAATATACCGGACATTGATTTTGTGTATCCACAATCAATTGGGTTGGCCCCGACGTTAATTTAAATTCTGGATCTACTAAATAATCCATCTCAGGCTGTCGTAATGGTCGACCCAACAGAACACTAATTTCACGAGCGAGGCCCAACATACTTTGGCAATCGCCACGATTAGGCAGTATCGAGACATCAAACACAGAGTCCTTGAGTTGGGCATAGTCTACAAAATTTAATCCAAGCGGAGTGGAGGGATGAAGAATCCAGATTCCATCGGATAATTCATCAATACCCAATTCTGTTTTGGAACATAACATTCCATTTGATTCCACGCCCCTCAGCACGCTCGGTTTTATTTTTAATCCACTGGCAAGAACAGCTCCTGGCAAACTAACTGGCACCACATCTCCAACAGACACATTCCTAGCCCCCGTAACGATTTGGCGAGTCGTCACACCGTCGAAGATCTGAGTAATCTGGAGGCGATCCGCATTGGGATGCTTTTCCAACGATTCGATTCGTCCGGTAATAATATTAGACAAGTTTACACCGGTACTTATTATCTCTTCGACTTCAAATCCAGCTGAGATCAATTTTTTGGCTAATTGTTCAGGTTCAATATCGGCCATGTCTACGAAGTCGGCCAACCAGGAAAATGGGAATTTCATTATGTATTATCCTTATTAAAACTGACCTAGAAAACGAAGGTCATTTTCGTATAACAGTCGAATATCAGAAATATTGTAGCGAAGCATTGCCAAGCGCTCGATTCCAATCCCGAACGCAAACCCTGTTACCTGGTCCGGATCATATCCAGCAGATAAAACTACCTTTCGATTAACCATTCCTGCGCCTAAAATTTCTAACCACCCGGTCTGTTTACACGACTGGCATCCCTCCCCATTACATCGGCCGCATTCAACATCCACTTCCGTGGACGGTTCCGTAAACGGGAAGTAACTTGGTCGAAACCGAACCTTTCGAGATTGGCCAAAAAATTCCTTCAAAAAATATACAAGCGTACCTTTAAGTTGAGAAAAGGTCACCGTTGAATCCACGTATAATCCCTCAACCTGATGAAACATCGGAGAATGTGTCACATCCAAATCACATCGATAAACATTTCCGGGGACGATTATTTTGATCGGGGGTGACTGAGTTTCCATTGTCCGGATTTGAACAGGGGAGGTATGGGTACGCAACAACAAGCTATTCTCTAAATAAAACGTGTCATGCATTTCGCGGGCTGGATGATCGGCAGGTATATTGAGGGCTTCAAAATTATAATACTCCGTCTCAACATCGGGACCTTCTTTAACACTAAATCCCATCCGCGAAAAAATGGCAACAACATCCTGCAGTACGAGCTGTATGGGATGCCGTCGGCCAATCAAACGCCGAATCGGCGGCAAATGAATATCGACACCTTCGGACCGCAATTTATTCTGGGACTCCTGAGCTTGAAACAGTACCAATTTTTGGTTCAATACAGATGAAATCTCGTCTTTGAGTTGATTGGCTAATTGACCAAGTCGTGGTCGATCGTTTGGGGCTACCGATGCTAATCCTTTTAATATCTCGGTCAGCTCCCCTTTCTTACCCAAAATCCGTACTCTTAACCCTTCAATGTCCGTAACGGACTCGGCTCGAGATAAGCTGTCGAACGCCCCCGCTTTGAGTTGCGCTAATAATGACTCAATCATTGTAAAAGGTACCTATCATAGTCTTGATCTAAGGAACAACGGTTCATCCATTCCAAAATGTATTCCCCAAATTCACTCGCAGTGGCGCCATCTGGGCGACCAGTAATAACTAGCCGGCGTTCCCCACTCACACAAATCTCCAGGGCTTTTTCAATTCGTTCAGCCGCCTCAGGGAAACCGATATGTCGGGCCAACATCGCCGCTGCTTTTATCATCGAGGCCGGATCGGCATACTGTCCGCGACCTTCCAATATCATTCGGGGGGCCGACCCATGAACCGCTTCAAACATCGCCCATTTATTCCCCAAATTTGCGCTACCAGCGGTCCCCACCCCGCCCTGAATCTGAGCCGCTTCGTCTGTGATAATATCTCCGTAAAGGTTAGGCATCACTAATACCTCAAACTGATGGCGTCGTTCAGGGTCTAATAACTTAGCCGTCATAATATCAATGTACCATTCGTCACTGGTAATCCCATATTGGACATACTCTTGAGCAATTCGCTTCGCAACGGATGAAAATCGCCCATCTGTCGTTTTTACGACATTTGATTTGGTAACCACCGTTACGCGTTGTTTATTATTTAAACGAGCGTATTCAAAGGCCATTCGTATAATACGTTCAGACCCTTGTTCTGTTGTAATTTTAAAATCAACACTCAGATCGCTCGTAACATCGAATCCCTGGGATCCGACAATATATTCGCCCTCCGTATTTTCCCTAAAAAATATCCAATCAATTCTGTCCCCAATTTTTTTAACTGGTCGCACGTTCGCGAACAAATCCAGTTCTTTCCTCATCGCAACATTGGCACTTTCAATATTCGGCCATGCATCACCTTTTTGGGGAGTGGTGGTTGGCCCCTTTAAAATTACGTGACAGTCTTTAAGGTTAGCTAACACTTTGTCTGGAATGGCTTTCATTTCGGCCACACGATTCTCAATCGTAAGACCCTCAACATCGACTATCTCTACCTTCCCGGAACTGACGTATTCTTTGAGTGCTTCTGACAAGATACGCTGGGCTACAGAACTGATAATCGGACCGATACCATCGCCACCACAAACCCCAATCCGAATACAAGGCACTTGCATAAAATCGATCCGGACATTTTCATTTTTTAATTGATCTACCCGTTCGAGCTGACCGACTAATATACTTTTGAACTGTTCCAGGGCCGCATCGATTTCTAATTCAAGCATTTGGGATAAGGACCACCTTTCAAATATTGAAGAAAAATTGTAATTCAATCGATGTTTTTTGTGTAGCAAGTCTCGATCTCCCTTGTTGCCCCTCCTACTTTTAGTTATCATGACCCAGAATGTCTATCTCCAAGATACCAGGACCACGACTCCCCGAAAAAAACCCCGAGCCTACAGGGGCGAATCAAGCCTCGGCAACGGAGGCTGTTTTTACTGTTAAAAAAGAACGGGTGAAAGTGACAAAAAAAGAAGTTAAAAAGGTCACCAAAGGCCTAGCTGAGATCGCATTTTCAATGGGATACACGAACGATCTTGACAGTTTTTCGGAGGAAATGGCCGCCGATATTATGGCCGGTCTCCAATTAGCCGCAAAACGTCATCGTGATAAGAAGACGTCGCAATAAGCGATTGTTAGGCCAAATTACTAGGGTTTTCGGGGTATCAAGTCATATGTTTTAAAAGTGGGATGGCAGGGAATATAGCCGCATCACACAGCATAAGGAGATCAACATGATATTTGATTGTTCAATCGGTAGTGAAGTGTATGAAGCGTTTCCAGGGTTACGTGATTCTGTATTTTATTGCGACAACGAAATTATTTTTTGATGCTCACGAGCCAGTTGAATGTATTTTTTAGCCCAAGAAATATGAACGTCTAGGGTTTCCGAA
Source organism: bacterium (assembly GCA_010028705.1). GTDB lineage: Bacteria > Margulisbacteria > Marinamargulisbacteria > SXXA01 > SXXA01 > RHAI01. Next base: position 13,010 of record RHAI01000008.1, on the reverse strand, counting down.
GGCAAGGATTTAACGATTTTTCCGGGAACCCCGACAACCATCGAGAACGGAGGTATCTGGGATCCTTCGGTCACAATGGCGCCAGCACCGATAACCGATCCTCGCCCGATAACAACCCCATTTAATATTACTGCCCCCATCCCGATTAGCACACCATCTTCTATTGTACATCCATGCAAAATAGCACCATGCCCAACCGTCACGTAGTCCCCGACCGTACATCCACGTTCATTTTCCAAATGAACAATAACTCCATCCTGAAGATTCGACGACTCGCCGATCACGATACGATTCAAGTCGCCCCTAAGCACAGCGTTGTACCAAACCGATGCGTTAGCCCTCAAGGTAACATTACCAATTACACAGGCTCCCGTTGCCACAAAAGCCGATGAGTCGATATCCGGTTTACCCATATAAAAATCAATCGGAAAATCTGTTTTGGACATTTTTTCTCCAAACAAGTAAAAAAAAACCAGCGCCTTGAGACGCTGGTTTTTGAATCAAAACTGTTTGCCGAACCGAATTATATTTTAACCGTCATTGATACCACAGGGGTAATAACTGGGTGGATGTACAACACTTGGTTCGATATATCAAGACTCAATACAGTTGCCGACAACCCGAGCTCTAATTTATCAGTTAGCTTATATAAAAAATGCTTCCGAACTTCAAGGCTTTGACCAATCCAAAACTCAGATGTAGCACCTTTCCCGAAATATGTAAGAAGGTCAAAGTCGCCTAGAAGGGGTAGTTCGGTATCGAAGGACAAACCCGTCACTCCAGCTAGAGCTAACCCTCGCTTATTATCACCTGAAATTGTTGTCGCGGCTTCAACGCCCAACACCAATTTTGTCGAACCTAAACCCACGTTATGGTAGGTCAATGTTTCGTAACCATCAGTCGAATTCAGCCCGGTAATCACTTTCGTGTCATACGCCGCGGTGGACGTGGCTAATCCAGCAGCCAAGATACCAGCAAGTAGTAATTTTTTCATATAAAACTCCTCGTACATTTTTTTATTTAGGGACTATTAACGTTTTGAGACGGGCAGACTTTATCATAGATTTTTCGAGGCGCGCAAGCATTAACGAAATAAAATTTCACAGGGTTGCCCCTCGATAAATTAACAATATTCGATACATAATAGATGTCGAAAATTACCGATAATAGATCTCAGTTTAATAATTTTTTTATACGGGGTGTTTCCAATGATCGACATCACATCGTTGATCCCACAGATTTCTAGATCGAATAAACAGTCGGCTCCGGTTACCAGTCTATCGGAAGATCTCACATTTGACAGCGTATTAAGTCAGAAAACTGAGGACGTTGCTTCCATGACAGATATCAGTCAACTCGATGAGTTTATCAATACAAACGATTCAATTCCCGCGGAAATGAAAGCCACCATTAAGCAAGTTATTAATGGAGCCCCAATCGAAAAAAACACTTTGAAGGGATTGTGCAAAAAAATTGCCTCGCTCACTAAACAAACTGCGATGGAGATCAATCTAGGTCGAAGTGGGGTCGACACAGTAAAATCAGAAATCGATATGCAGGTGCTCACTTACGTGTCGTTTCATTTAATCGAGAACTACGGACAAACATCCGTTCTCGACGACCTTACCTACCTGTGGAGGAATCTGGATGTTCGGACAGATGCGTACAAGTCACTAATTGAAGGGCTTAAAGGATTTATTAAAACCAAGTGCTGCGATTTCCACGGAGTACCGAATATTACTGAATCTGAACGTAAAAAACGTACTTGGGAAATGCAATATCAGTTATGGGAAATGATTTCGGTTTACGGGATTACAGAAAGAAGCCAGCCTCTTCTTCAAACCTTTAACACTGAGAACCAGATGGCATCCGCTAAAGTTGACTTAAAGGGACAGAAAATTGACTCATTGATTGACTCGATCGCTCCAAAAATCGAAATAGATTTTTGATGCACGCAGAAGACTGTTGGTACCGGAGGCCGGAATCGAACCGGCACAAGGTTGCCCTTACAGGTTTTTGAGACCTGCGCGTCTACCAATTCCGCCACTCCGGCAGGACCTTCGTAGTCTTAGCGCGAGGCTTGGAAGTATAACTCAGTTAAAACCCACCTGTCACGTCCAATTTAAGTACGCTAACTGAATACAGCCCCAATACATATCCCGCAACGGCAATTACTTTTAATTCTCACAAGGTGCATCGGAAGACCCCAATTAACACGTATTAATTCCCGGCCCCGTCATCGAGTGACTTCCGTTACACTCCGGTCGTCGATCTCAAAATAAGTTGGGTTTGGCTCGGTCAATTAGCTCCTATTTTCAGGAAAATTCACAAAAGCATCATTAAAATCATGCACCGGTGATCGCGAAAACTGTCAAAATGCTAGGCATGTGAAGTGAAAATCAGAGGCGTTGGGGCGCACCTTTGCGGACTTTGAACGAGAAATAACCGGACAGTTTGCCGTTTTGCGGCGATCCAAGATCTGCATCACCAGGGCCGAACAACGCGACTAAATTGGTAAAACTATCGGGCAGTGTCCCTCAATGGAAGAAAATCGAACGGCCTGTGTCAATTGTCTACTGGATTACATGGTGTATCTATCGGGATGTGCTACACTACTCGCACCTATGCAACTAAATAATCATCAAACCGAAGCCGTTCACCATTTTGGGTCACCGCTCCTGATCATCGCCGGAGCCGGGGCTGGAAAAACGATGGTGTTAACTCACAAAATCAAATTTATGATCACCGAACTCGGTATCTACCCCGATCACATTTTAGCCATTACATTCACTAATAAAGCCGCAAAAGAAATGAAGGAGCGCGTGAGGTCATTATTGCCAGGCCTCACCACCTACCCATTCCTAGGGACATTTCACTCGTTTTGCAATGAAGTGCTTCGGAAAGAAATTCAGTATCTTGGAAGAAGTCAATCATTCATTATTATGGACTATTCGGATCAAACTCGTTTAGTAAAGCAATTATTAAAGTCATTAAACATCGACGACAAAAAATACCCCCCGGCATATGTTTTATCTCAATTAGATCGTATAAAAAACACCCTTACGACCGTTTCAGGGTATGAACGAGATTCGAAAAAAGACCCCGTAATTTCAAATCTCTACCATCATTATCAGCAGCATCTCGAAACGCAAAATCTAGTCGATTTTAACGATTTGCTTTTTTTAACGGTTCGCATTTGGAATCAGTTTCCCGATATTCTAGAAAAGTATCAGGATCAATTTCCAGTTTTATTGGTCGACGAATATCAAGACACAAACCATGCCCAATGGGTTCTGATACAATTGCTTGCAAAGAAATTTCGCAACATTTGTGCGGTTGGAGATTTTGATCAGACGATTTACTCATGGCGCGGGGCGTCGGTGCAAAATATTTTACAGTTTGAAACGAACTACCCCGATGCGACGGTTATAAAACTGGAAGAAAATTACCGATCAACCGGAACGATTTTATCGGCCGCGAATACCTTAATTTCAAATAATTCACAACGGAAAGAAAAAACACTCTGGACAAAAAATAACTTGGGAGACCCCGTCACCATTTTTTGCGGAACAACTGAACGTGAAGAAGCGTTTTTTATCGGACGTGAAATAACGAAGCGTGTTCAAGCGAATGAAAAACTGTCAAATATTGCGATTCTTTACCGAACCAACTCTCAGAGCCGCGTTATTGAGGAAGTTCTGACACAGTTACAAATAAATTATCGGGTCGTTGGGGGACTCAAATTTTTTCAACGGGCCGAAATAAAAGATATTGGATCCTACCTCAGGGTACTTTACAATCCTCACGATAACGCAGCTTTAATACGCGCCATTTCAGTACCCTCTCGTGGAATTGGAGATACAAGTATTGATCGCCTTTTGACATTATCAACTCAAACTGGCAAATCCATTTTTGAACTCCATGAATCCAGTCAGATTCAGCTGGGACCCCGTCAAACACTGGCCATAACGTCGTTTTTCGATCTTATTTCAGATGTAAAAAAACAAGTCGACTCGACCCCCGCCGAAAAAAACGGACTGGCGATACGCTGTATATTGGAGCAATCCGGCTATAAAGATTATTTATTGAGTGGAGCCGTTCCAAACGGTGCCGACAAACTTGAATCCATTTACGAATTAATTAATTTATCAAATGAAGAAGAACTGGAGTTAGGCGAATTTCTGGGTCGACTCAGTCTTTCGTCGGATTGGGACGAGCACGCTGATTCCAATGAAGAAGTCACATTAATGACCTTGCATCACGCCAAAGGTCTAGAATTTGATATTGTGTTTCTTGCTGGTTTAGAAGAAGGATTATTACCCCACTTCAGATCTCAATCCGAGGACGAAATCGAGGAGGAACGCCGCCTGTGTTATGTCGGAATCACTCGAGGTCGGCGACAGGTTATTTTAACCAGCGCACAGAAACGATTATTTCATGGCGAGTTGAAACTTGGCACCCCGTCACGATTTTTAAAAGAAATTCCGACCCACTTATGTCAGCAAATTGGTATTAAATCCATTAATCCGGCACCGACACCGGTTCCAAATTTTGGGGTCAACACCTCTACAAAACCAGTGACAGCTGGAATTACCGTATATGAAAATAATGACTGGGTCTCCCATCCGCAGTGGGGTAAAGGGCAGATTATTTCAGTTGACGGCAGTGCAGAAGCTGCAGTGCTGACAATAAATTTTAGCGGAACAAATAAAAAATTAATGGCAAAATACGCTCCAATACGAAAATTAGCCATTTAGAATTTAATTTAATTTATACAGAGCCGAGCATAATGTTAGAGCAATATCGGCCTCTGTAACATCGTCAGAATGGTTCGTGACTAATACGGGTGGGGCGTATTGACGTAACGCGGCCAGCTGGCGAATTATCCACCAATACCATTTAACTAAGGGGCCAATAACATAAATGGCCGTCACATCCCGTGAATTTAGGAGTCGAATAATACCCACCCAATCAAACGGGGGAATAACGACCACGGAATCTCGTGAAATCCCCGCCCTATCACACAGCATACGTCGAAATTTCCAGGATCTAACCGCAATGTGAACTACATATTTCGATCGATTTAACATCTGGATTTTCTGAATCAGCTCGTCAAGCCGATCACTATTGCCTGACCAATACAGCAGTGAATGGATACTTGTTTTAATCCAGGCCTGTTTGCTAGGCAAATTTCGTTTTGGGGACACGTCTATTAACGACATAACGGACATTGAAACACGACGCGCTGAAATTGATTCTAAACAAATATTTTTTTTACATCGGTAAGGATGACAAGTCATTTGACATCCACTTGATTCACTTACGACTTCGTTACTCGTCCTCCAAGGACCCCATCGCAGAGATTTTACAAATTTGGTCGGAGAAATTGAGACAACAGGTCTCCCCATAGCTGCAGCAATATGTGTTGGGCCTGTATCGGTTCCAATAATCACCGATGCGCCTGCAATAACTCCCATTAATAGCCTCAACGGAGTCTTTCCTCCAAGATCTATTACCGGAGATGATGCGGCACTTCTGATATCTGCAATTACTTGTATTTCACGCGATCCCATCCCGGTCAGGACCGATGTAATACCATGCGTGGACAATTCATCGATAAGCTCTGCGTATTTGGCCGGAAGCCATGGGCGATTTCCTCCCCCAGAGTTTGGATGAATCACAACATATTTATCAAAAGGAACGTTCGAACTTTTTATTAAATCGATCGCCTGGTCTATTTCACCGTCCGACACGGACAAATCCATATCCAGATTCAGTGGCACTTCGGGTTTGACTGCCCAAACTAATTTGGCCGCCTGCTCCGTTTCATGAAGAAACAGGTTTCGGAAATCGATTGGAAGGGAATGCGTTAAGAACGGGCGCAAGCCAATTTTATTTGAATCGCCCACTCGGACAGGTATTCCTGCAACAATGGATAACACTACATAGTACGGCTCAAGATATGGAAAAAACACCATATCAAACCCAAACGATTTAAGATATTTGGCATATGCAAAAAAACCACGAAGGCCGCGTGATCGCCGAATTCTCTTCCAATCCGGTATAATCGCAGTAACCGATCGATGGTGATGTAAAATAGGGATGGTATAAGGCTGTTGTAAGGTATAGATGTCAGCCATGGGATACGCACTTTTAAGTGTGTTAATCAACGGCAACATCAACACAACGTCACCGATTGCATCCGGTCGAACCAGTAATATCCTCATGCCACAACCCCAACTTTCGAATCCATCCAATCCGAAACTAACCCAACGACTTCGTCTAAATCCTCGTTTACTGACAGGGGCATTTTCGCATAAATTGGACGGATATACTGATATACTATACCAGCGATCAATCGCGCCCGTTTCATTGTAGCTATTGAAACATTGGGGGCAAATACAACGGTACAGTTATACCTAGACGCCATTTTGGCCAACCTAAACGCCGACGGACGGACACATAATATCGGAATGAGAATCATGCCGTGATTCTTCCATCGGGACGATAATCGTTGCATCGCGTGATGCTGAACTGGAGTGGGAACAACAACTAAAATATGAATCGATCTCATAAAAAATAAACGCCGAATTTCTGACCGCCGCTGGTCAATATCATTTTCCAATAATCGATCGGTAGCCTCAATAATCGTGATATCATCGGGTAGTGCTCGGCAATATCTGTCAATGCACATTTTCGGAGGATGTGTCTCACATAAAAAATCTGTCCTAATAATTTCAACCGATTTTCCCCAGGGACCAAATCGAGTCGGAAAGTTTGATTTAATAATTGGGCAAAAGACAATTTTTTTATTTAGTGCTGCAGCAATATGAATCGGCCCAGTATCCGCACCCACCACAACATCTGAAAGACTTAGCCATGCTACAAGCTCCTTTAAAGAGGTCGCATTTAACAAATTAAGAACCCCATCCAACGAAAACCCTGTTAACAATTCATCATCAACCTGCCCAACGAGAACCACAAGGGCTGTTTCAGAAAGTACCTCTGCAGTACTTCGGACAACATGATGTGGAATAGGCAAATTTGACCCGCCGCTACCACACACAACCGTCACTATCGACTGTCCCTCCTGCCGTACAGAATTCAATTTATCCATGATCGAATGTCTCGAGTCGGGATCGATATCGATGGCCCACTTCCATTTCCCATCCCAGCCCAGCGGCGCTAAAAGCATCATGTTGAATTCGATCTGGTGGATTCGCAGATTTTCCCAGGGCTGTCGAACAGTCGCCGTATACAGCCACTTCAAGCTTAAATTTGTTGCATCGCCAATCCGATTTGGAATGCCAATTATCTGTCCAAGCCAAGCCATTTTTGGATCGTTCCATAACGACAGATATAAATCATATTTCTCAGACTTAAGTTGTCGTCCCAAGCGATAGATATCGATAATTCGTATCGGATGTTTTAACGAAATAACTCGGTTAATTGATCGCTGAAACATGATTAACTCTGCAGGAATAACACTCGTTATAAAATGGATTTCGGCATCGGGGAACTTGAACCGAAGCCAATCGATAACTGGCAACGTAAATACGACATCGCCCAGCTTATCGGCACGTTGAACAAGTATTTTTTTATACGGTGTCGATTGATTCATGATTATTTTGCTCGTCCGAAATGTGTGATATTTTACCAGGGAGGCCGCATTTACCGAAGTTGTAAAAACTCCGAAAAGCTGTCAACAGGCTCGAATCCATTTCGTTCATAGACCTTTATCGCTCCAACATTAATTTTCGAGACAGCCAAGCCCCACATTGGGAACTGGAAATCCCCTAACAATGCCTTGGAATATTGTAACAAAAATTCCCCGTACCCATGGCCCATCGACGCCGCTCCAGTCGAAATATCGAATACCCATGGAACTTCAGGTTGATTCCAACACGGCACCACAATATTAGTGATTATACTGATGAGTTGATTGTCTTTGAAAAGTCCGACAGTGCATGGGCTTATAACCCGGCCGTAATAACCGTCATGTACCAGGTATTCCAGCTTCATTCTAGAATCTACAGATTCCATATCACGATACCCAGTATAATCCCCGCTAACTCGATGAGCTTCCACACTCAATTGTGCCACTTCTAAAGCAGTCACTTTACTAAGCATCCGAATCGAAGTTGCTTGGGGAAGCGATGGATACTGATCGTTTCGGTTGAGGTAGCACACCATTCGCTGTCGGGGGATTTCCATAAGTCCCGCCGCACGAACAAGTTCTAAAAACCGATCATCCTCTTCAAAGTGAAGCAGTTCCGCCATTATTCCAACAGCAACTTTTGATTCCACCAACCGTTGAACTAACAACTGATTCGCGGATTCCAGCTTGGAGTAGACTAAAATACTACCGTACGTCGGTGTCATTCGTTCAACCCAATAAACCCCCACTGGAGTATCCCTGACCCAAACGACCTCGCCAACGATCTGGCCAGCATCAATTAACCCTTTTTTAAGTGTGATTGTGGAATCAAATCCGTCTGGATCCCCCCCTCTCGCTACCGACAGGGCCTTCCATTCCGAATAAAAAGTCTCCAAGGGCTCACGGGTTTTTAGCAGCGATGTAAACGAATGGGTCAACTGGGGCCTCCTAATGATATACGGTTAACACTATTCAAAAAATGCCGGACCTCTACTGAGAGCATTCGAAAGTCAAAATTCTGTAAACTATTAGTACAATAGTTAACTCATTAAAGTATTACAACGCCGAGAAATAATACGATGCATCGAGCCACATTACGGTTTATCCGATGACTACCCCGTGAATAACCAAAAAACCTCAAAATTAATTGCAAAAAAATAACTAGTCGAGATTGTTTCCAAGTATGTATACTCGTCCCCTCTCCAATCTAATTTTAATATTCATAACATTTATCCTCCGATGCGACGGGTAGACGGATAATAGTCTCATTTTTATAATCTCGGTTTCCAATCAAAGAAGGAAAAAAAAGATGCCCCAATGTATCTTGAACCCATTTCCGAACAGGCTGTCCCTACACAACCCATGTAACGATTTATTACAGTTATTACATTCAGAGTCCAAGACGATTATCTCGATTATTGATAAATTATTGGGCCTATCGATGATGCTACTGATGATCAATCAACCCAGTTTTAAGGAACGGTTACTTCGTACATCGTTTTCATGTGCCAGTCCCGATACGGGGTATAGCGATAGCACGACAAACTGGAATCTCATCGTTAGGACACTAGACGAGATCCCCCCCGACAACACTATGTCCCGAGCCTACAGTGGTCGAATTGACTCCTACAGCTGAGGCAACGATCGCGTTTGGAACCTAGAGTTACCCAGGCAAGTAATCTTATGCCTCAATTCTTCCCAATTTTAGGAGTTATTAACTGCGTAACGTCACTAGCATTCGGGGTAACGTCGATTCCTAACAAATCCAATTATAGGCCGGTAGAATACTTTAATTTTAGTATTGCCGTTTGGAGTGTTTTTTATGTTTTGTGTCAATATACCCACAACACTTCCAGTACACACCTCTTATTTAAACTGTTCATGATCGGGGCGTTTTGTATTCCTTGTATCTATTTTCTGACCGAAGTAGGAATATCGAGTGACAACACACGAGACTATACGTGGCTTAATACGTTAAACACAGTTTCAATATCGTGGTTTCCACCCCTTATGGGCGCATTACTAGTTTTAAAATCCGTAGCTCCTCGACTTTACAATCCTTATTGGTCGGAACTGGGCCCAATATTTTTGGGCCGAAATATTTATTTGATTATCGGTCTACTCATAGGATTTATCCTGTTTCTAACTATCTTTAGACATGCAATTTCAACACCCCACACATTTTTAATATTAGCTGGATTTGTAACCTTTGTGGGCGAACCTTTAGGGCTTTGTCCATGGGGAGGACTCCCGATCTCGCTATCGTTAAATAGTTATGTAGCGATCGTCGTGACGCAATTCAAGTTGCTCGGTAGTACCGTAGTCATTACCCCGAACATTAAATCATTGATAACACTCACGTCCATTATAGTGATTTTTTACTGTACCCTTCAGATCTACGATTTCAAATCGTGTTGGTGTATCAACTGGGATATCAGCCGTGGCATCAGGATCCAAAGTGTTTAGTGTATCGATCGTTCGTAGGTTAAGTATTTGGATTTATCCCGGAACAAAAAAACAATTGATCAAAGGAAACAATAATTACCTCATTGCCATTGAAAAGGTTATTCATCAACTATCTCGACTGACTTCAATCAATGACATTGACCGGTTGCTTAATTCAAATTTACTTCACCCCATTGACGCGAACTTTATTAAACTTCTAGTTCCTGAAAAACGGCAAAGCAGTGAAGAATCGGTAGCATTTCGATGCGTGTCGAACAGTCAATTTACGATCGCATTTACATCGTATGAAGTGAAACAATTGCGAGACTGCCCGTCGTTTGGGCTAACAAATGATTGGGCTCACCACCGATGTGGTAAACTAGACCATATCACTGGCATCATTCCTTGTGTTCATAATGAGCAACTGATTGGAATCGTAATAGTTGGCACAAAGGTTTCGGCCCAAACATTTAATCAAAAGGCCCTAGACATGTTTCTATTGTTAGGGGACCAAATAGCGATTGTACTTGAGCGACTTCGTCAAGTGCGGCGTGAAGCCGAACTAAGCATTGCGGAACGAATCCAGACTGGAATTGTGCCTCAGGCACCATCGGTTCCGAATATAGAATTAAAATGTGTAACGATGGCCTCATCCTCCTTGGGCGGAGATTATTATGATGTCATTTCAACGCCTCGAGGAACATGGATCCTTATTGGAGATGTCACCGGCCATGGAGTAGGCGCAGCACGGGTTATGTTTATGATCCAAAGTATAATAACGACTCTAATTCATACCATAGACACAATCACGCCTTCCGATTTACTCTTCAAAGCTAACACGATACTTTGCCAACATATGGTTCGATTTACAGAATCACTCCCCTCAACCATTCTTGCAATATTTACAGAAAACGGCCGAGATTTTGAATTTTCCGGGTATCAAGAACCAATCCATATTTTTCGAAAAAGTTCATGGAACATCGACGTCATACCAGTTGACCAAATTCCGTTAGGGATCGGATTTGTCGAAGACCTACCCGTTGGAGATTTTAAAACTAACTCTTTTACGCTTTCGACTGGAGATTTACTTTACGTCGGAACGGATGGCATTACCGAAGCTCCCAAGCATGGCGATGACACCGCAGGACAATTTGGGCCCCACGGTGTCAATGATTTTCTGATTGAAAATGCTACCGAATCCGTTGCAAATATCGCATTAAAGCTGCAAGAGACCATAAAATCGTACTCCAACAATACACTTCACGACGACATGACATTTATTGTCTTACGAGCGTGTGAGTAAAAAAGGGTCCCGAAATAACGATAAGTTTGATATTATTTCAACATGTTAACCGTTAAGTCATTATCATTTGGATATCGTACACTTCGACAATGGATCATTAACAAAACATATTCCGAACAACTAAAGCACCGCCGACCAATTGATCTTGAGGAGGTTGTTGAAACAGGGGACCGATATATAAAATCGATTCAGTTATATATGTCCCCGTTGCTATTTAGTTATAAAATTCCAAGCGGAATTGGAGTACAGCTCTACGATTTGTACTTTCCCTCACCGTTAACTCTGGCCGCGTTTAAGGACGATCTGCAAATAATCGGATTTTGGATGAATTTTGGTCTGGGAGGTGCGACCATCAAAACGGTTATGGAACACCCACGTGATGGGAATCCGCGCCCCCGACTACAAGAAGTTCGGATTCCCGAAATGACTGGCCTTTTAAATGCAATGGGGCTTCCTGGAAAAGGCCTCAAAGGGACGATCGACCAGTTATCAAAAACATCATTATTTAGATTTAATCGGCCGATTGGAATAAGTATTGGTGGGAATTCCGCACAAGAATATATCGAAGTATTCAGAGGTTTTAATACGTATTTCAAACAAAATCCAGCTCCCCATTATTTTGAAATCAACATCTCTTGCCCGAACACTTCCGAAGGTCAGGATATATTAAAAAACCCATCGCTACTTGATCACATACTTAAGGTCATGCGGTCAGAAACACATAGTATGATTAGTGTGAAATTATCCCCAGATCAGGACAACACTCAAATACTTCTTTTTGCCGAACTAGTTAAGGGATACGACAATATGTTGATTAACGTCGGAAATACTCAATACAAAACATGTGACCAAGTTGGATTGGCAACAAACTCGATTGTAATTGGCGGAGGCGGCTATAGCGGGGAGGGTCTATTTCCTAGGACCTTGGAAATGGTTAAATTGCTGGCCAATTGCGGAACTCCAATAATGGCAACGGGTGGAATTTCAACAATAAAACATGTCGAAGCCGTAATCGACCGAGGGGCAACTCTAATCGGAATGGCAACCGCTCTTGTTCGAGATCCCTACTCCATCCCAATAATCAACCACCTGTTAGCATCCCAAGCTAGACGGATGGTTTAAAAGTAATCCAGATTACTGGTATCCTAATTTTCTCAAAAAAAATAGTCCAAAGGCACCCACTAAAATATTTGGGGTCCAGGCCGCGAGAATTGGGGGCAATGCATGAGAGAGTCCAAGGCCCATTCCAACGGAAAGCAAAATATAGTACAAAACAATTACGACCAGACTAATTCCTAAACCAATTGCCGACGAACTTCTGTGAGGGCGAAGACCCACCGAAGCGCCTAAAATCGAGAAAATAAGACATGCAAATGGTAATGCAAACTTAAGGTGGAAATTCATCTCATCGTTTATCGGATCCTGACCCAATTTTTTTTGAAGTACAATGGATCGATATAGTTCAATAGAATTCATTTCCTCCACTTTTTTTCTCCGACTAGTTAAATCGATTGGATTAAGTACAATATCAACCGTTTCGTGAGCAAATTGGACCACCGTAATTCTCCGAGAGTCATCTCTTGGAAAGCTATGCATAATTCCATC
>RHAI01000070.1 GCA_010028705.1 bacterium | reverse complement strand
GGGTTCGATATATATAGGAAAAGTTGTGTCTAGGTACAAAAAACCTAGTGGTGCGCCCGGAGGGAGTCGAACCCCCAACCTGCAGATCCGAAGTCTGACGCTCTATCCATTGAGCTACGGGCGCGGTACAGTAGCCAACACTATCATAGAAGTCGCAAAGGGTAAAACGTATGATTTTTTGGAAACCTAGCGGTCATGCCATCGGGCACAAGTGTCGGCGGTCTCTCGTCCGAGTCGTAGGCTTACGGATAGGCCGACGGTCGTTACCGCTGATGCTGATTTGGGCGATGATGTGTCCGTATGGTTATGCGGTCTCGATCATCGACTATTGTCCGACATTTAACGCCCGCGTATCCGAAAACCGTGTGATTGTGATGACGCGAGTATTTCGCAGTGAATCGGAGTCTTGGGGATTAATTGTCGATTCCGACACGTTAACGACCTCGGTCCAACCCCTCCGATCAGTGACTGCGTTGCGACCGGCGACTCCCGATCGATATCACGCCACACGGTATGCGCGGTTGATGGCCATCGTGGCCAACGGGCGTCATCCGCTTGCAAACGATGGGGTGGTGGCCGTTGGCGGTTCGGGCGTGGCGATTACCGTCGACTTATGCCCGTCCCCCAAGCCGTTTGATCGCGATATTTTCTCCATTCTTCGGGCTCATATCCACTCGCAATCACAACATCGATTGACCATTGCCGCTTCGGGCTATGGACCATTAAAGGGCCTGGTGCAAAATGGGTCAGATGGAGCATTTCGCAACAAAGGCTTTAAGCACCCGTCCATTCCGGTGGCGCTGTGTGTCAGTGGCAGGTGGATCGAAAGTCACCCCGATGATTTGGCATGGATAACCGCGAATGTGGCATCGGGCCATATCCAGGTCACATGGGTCAATCACTCCTATTCACATTTTTATGACCCACGCCGTCCGCTGGAGAATAATTTTTTGTTAGCGTCGCCCAATTCCTTCGAGTCTGAGGTCCTGAAGTCAGAGGTTACAATGCTATCACGAGGGTTAGTTCCCTCGATCTTTTTTCGATTTCCTGGACTCATTTCATCACCGGAACTCGTACACCGGTTAATTGCGCTCCATGACATACCAATCGGTGCAAATGCGTGGCTGGCAAAAGGGGAGCGACCGGTGGAAGGATCGATCGTGTTAGTTCATGGTAATGGGAATGAGCCCCTCGGAATCGACGTGTTACGCCGCGCGATGCCGGAGGTTTCAGGGCCTCTGAAGTGCCTATCGGATCTGAAACTTTCTCAGACAAGCATTCGGTAACTGTCGATGCGTGTGATAGTATTCCATTATGTCTAACATTGAATTACTGTGCATTGTGTTCTCGGCGTTGCTTGCGGGTACAGTAGATGCGATAGCAGGTGGGGGAGGGTTGATCACCATACCCTCGTTGATGATCGCTGGGCTCCCGCCTCAAGCCGTATTGGGCACCAACAAATTAGCAATGAGTGCGGGCACTGGTGTTGCCACTTATAAATTTTGGCGCAACGGAAAAATTAATTGGAAAATTGTGGGCGGGGGCATTGGGTTTACATTGATTGGCAGCGCGCTAGGTAGTCGATTGGCGGTGATCCTGCCGGCTCATATCGTGGCCAAGGTGATGATTGCGTTATTGCCCTTGGGGCTCCTTTCGGTCGTTTTAAAGAAACCTCACACAAATCAATGTCGTGAGTTAACGTCACACGACTTATGGGTAAAAGTTCCACTAATTTGTGGGCTTTTGGGAATGTATGATGGGTTTTTCGGGCCTGGAACGGGAACATTTATCGTGATGGCGTTTCATATGCTTCTGCACCGAGATTTGGTCGAATCCACCGCTAATGCAAAAATGTTTAATTTGACCTCAAACGTGTCCGCATTGGTAGTGTTTGCGCTTCATGGCAGCGTACTATTAGGCGTCGGATTGCCAATGGCGGCGGCAACAATGACCGGAAATTACATCGGAAGTCATTTGGCATTGACCCGAGGGCAGACTTTAATTCGGACCGTATTGTTTGGCGTACTGGTGATGTTAATGGCGACATTGGTCATTAAGTTTTTAGTCATTCAATGAGTCCAGCCCCGTCCGTTCTACTATTTGGTCCGGGGGCAGTGGGTGCATTTTACGGGAGTGTCTTGGCTAAATCTGGTTGTGAAGTATCGGTCGTGGCGCGGAGCGGGGCCTCGGACATTCAAACCAACGGTATTACTATAAACAGTCATTCATTGGGCGAGTGGACATTTAGACCCCATCAGGTGTTTGCCACCGTTCCATCGATGTCGACCGTTGACGTTATTATTCTATCGGCAAAGGCCATTCGGAATTACAGTGAGGACATTCGTCCTGCAGTACATTCCCAGACCCGGATTTTGATTTTACAAAATGGAATTGATGTCGAGGCCCCATATCAGTTGGCGTATCCGAACAACGTTATCGGCAGTGGCTTGGCGTTCGTCTGTGCTAACCGGCAATCGGTCACTCACGTGAATCATATTGACTATGGGCGTATCGTTGTTGGACGGTATGACCAGGGAGACGATCCGGTTCTGTTAAATGTGGTAGATCGGTTTAATCATTATGGCGTACCTGCACAATATTCGAGTACTAGTCGGTTGGATCGATGGCGAAAAATGGTCTGGAATGTAGGCTTTAATCCGATATCTGCCATCGTGCGATCGACGACTGATGTCGTGTTGGCCATCCCCGAATTAGAGGCGGTATGTCGGGCGGCTATGGCTGAAGTTATGGCGATCGCCGCAGCGGATGGGTACCCTCTTTCCATCGATACGGTGGAGCGAAATATATCGGATACCCGGTTAATGACGCCTTACAAAACCAGTATGTTATTGGATGTGGAAGCGGGGCGACCAATTGAACGTGGCGCAATTTTGGCGAATGCCATTCGGCTGGCGGATCGAATGGGGGTGCCGGTTCCCACAATGAAAACCCTCAATGCACTTTTGAAAGGAATAAATCATGACTAAAGCAACCGGTGTTTATTTAAAACCAGGACGGGATAAATCTGTCCATAATCGTCACCCTTGGATTTTTTCGGGAGGGGTTCAGTTTGTTTCCCCTGACATTCGGGATGGGGACGTTGTCGCACTGTATTCGGCCAAAGGGGATCGGTTGGGTGTTGGATTCTACAATTCCCAAAGTCAAATTCAGGTTCGTCTGATTTCGGGCGCTCGGGATTCCGTTGATACCATGTTTTGGAATAGCCGACTGACCCACTGTTGGCAAAAACGTGAGGCATTGCGTCGTACAACCACGGCCTTCCGAGTGGTGCATGGGGAATCCGATGGTGTTCCGGGGGTTGTCATTGATGTGTTCGATTCCGTTGTGGTTCTGCAATTGAGTTCGTTGGGAGCCGTTAGGATACGGCAAGTGATATTAGACTGGATTATTCAAACGATTCATCCAAAGTCGGTACTCGAGCGTTCGGATAGCCCGTCGCTGGCGGCGGAGGGGATGACACCCCGTCACGAACTATGTTGGGGAAATCCGATTGTCCCCCAAACGATCATCGAATCAGGTTTAACCTTTAATGTGGATCCTGAAAATGGTCAAAAAACAGGGTTTTTTCTTGATCAACGGGATAATCGGCGTCGGGTTCACGACATCGCGCCGGCATCGATGTTAAATTTGTTTTCATATTCGGGTGGATTCACCGTGGCGGCGGCGGTAACCGGTAGCCGAACGGTCTCTGTGGACTCGAGTGCTTCGGCGTTGGGAATGATTCCTACCCATTTGTCGCTTAACGGCCAGTCGAGCGATGCCCATCAGTGTGTTGAGGCGGATGTGTTTGATTATCTCCGACAGACCCAAGATCACTATGATCTGGTGGTGGTCGATCCGCCAGCCTTGGTCAAACGGAAATCGGATGTCGACAAGGCGGCTCGAGCATATAAAGACGTGAATCGATTGTCATTTCGGCAGGTCAACCCCGGTGGGATGATGTTGTCCTGTTCATGTTCCCAGTTTGTTGACTGGACCCTGTTCCGCCAAATTTTGTTTGCGGCGGCCGTCGAGTCGGGCCGTGACGTTCAGATTATTGGTCAGTTTTCACAACCATCGGACCACCCCGTGAATATATTTTTTCCGGAAGGGGAGTACCTCAAAACGTGTCTCTTGCGAGTATTTTAAGGAAACCCGAATGAAATTTATTCATCCCATGACGGTCCGGATGTACGATACCGATGCGGCTGGCATTCTATATTTTGGCAATCAATTTCGGTTTGCGCACGATGCATTTGAGACGCTGATGCATCAGGAGGGACTCACGTTTCAGGATATGTTTGAGCGACAGCCATTCATGTTTGTCATCGTACATGCCGAGTCAGACTATTTTAAATCCCTCCATGTGGGGGACGAGATCCAAGTGCATACATGGATCGATCATATTGGCACGACTAGTTTTAAGGTAGCGTATGAAATTTTTAGCTCGGAGCAGCGGATGGGTATGGCCTCGACTGTCCATGTTTGCATCGACAAAGACACTCGTGGTAAACAAGAGTTTCCCACTCATGTGAGGGAAATGTTAGAAAAATATCGGGCCTAGGAGAGATTCAGATGTCAAAAATTACTGGTGAAATTAGCATACATACCCAGAATATTTTCCCAATAATCAAAAAGTGGTTGTATTCTGAGCACGAAATTTTCGCACGGGAATTAATATCAAATGCGTTTGATGCGATTACAAAACGGAATACGATTGCTACGCGGGAGAGCAAACCCAATTTGGCAGTCGCTGGTGCGATCCATATTACACTGGATAAAGCGGCCAAGACGCTGACCTTTAGTGATAATGGCATCGGTATGGACGCGGAAGACATTCAAAAATATATCAACCAAATTGCATTTTCCGGGGCGGAAGAATTTGTTAAAAAATACCAGGATCAGACGGAAAACGAGGGAATTATTGGCCACTTTGGACTTGGATTTTATTCGTCATTTATGGTGGCCAGCCGGGTGGAAATTCATTCTAAATCCTATCGCGATGGCACCACCTCGGCCCGCTGGGAATGTGATGGTTCAACATCTTTTTCGATTACGGACGGCACTCGGGACGAGATTGGTACCGATGTCATACTTCATATTTCTGATGAAAATGAAGAGTATTTATTCGATGGGCGGCTCGAGGAATTAGTTAAAAAATATGCCAACTTTTTACCGGTCGATATTTTGGTGAATGGGAAATCGACGAACGTCCAAAATCCGTTATGGACCAAAGCGCCAACGGACGTGGCCGACGACGACTATAAATCGTTTTATCAAACCTTGTTTCCGTACAGCCCAGATCCATTATTTTGGATCCATTTGAACGTGGATTATCCATTTAACTTGCGGGGTATTTTATATTTCCCAAAACGCCTACATGAGATGGATGGACAAAAAGGTCAGGTAAAATTGTTTTGTCAGCAAGTGTTTGTGTCGGATTCGGCAAAAGAGGTGTTGCCGGAGTTTTTAACGATTCTCCAAGGCGCTATTGATTGTCCGCAGTTACCGTTAAATGTGTCGCGGAGTTTTTTGCAAAATGACCCATACGTTCAAAAAATTTCCAAACACGTCGTCAAAAAAGTAGCGGATAAACTCGTTGAGGAGTTTCGCGTCGATCGTGAGCGTTTTGCCGGGTACTGGGACGATATCCAACTCTTTGTAAAATTTGGCATGATTCAACATCCCGAATTTTATGACAAATCAAAAGATGTCATTTTACTGAAGACTACTGACAATCGACATCTTACGGTCGGTGAGTATACGGCCACCGTCGATGGCACCGAAAAGAAGATTATTTATACCTCGAATCCGGATTCCCAAGCCCAGTACATTCAATTATTAACTGACCGAGGCATGTCGGTGATTGTGTTATCGACGGCGTTGGATAGCCATTTTATTCAGTTTTTGGAATCTAAGGAGACCGATCTCAAATTTGTCAGCGTCGAATCCTTTTTAGCGGATGAAACGGGGCAATCAGAGGTCGACAACGCGGTTTACGAGCAATTATTTCGGACGGCATTAGATAATGAAAAATTAGTGGTAAAAGTTCAGGCGTTATCTGATCCTGGGTTGCCAGCGATTGTGACTCAACCGGAATTTTTAAAACGGTTACAAGAAATGAGTGTAGCGATGGGGACGCGGGGGCAAGAGACATCTAAATTATGGGACGAGTATACCTTGGTTCTCAATTCGACAAACGAAATCGTTCAATCATTGGGAGTCCTCAATGATCAGTCAGAATCCGGCGAATTACGTCACGATATTGCACGCCATATCTATGATCTGGCGCTAATGGGCCATCGACCTCTGTCCGGACAGCAAATGTCTGACTTTATCAATCGAAGCACGGCGTTACTTACTAAAATTATCCCGAGCTAACGGGATAAATATGAAGGCTCGGTCACCGATAGAATCAGTTAGAAGCAATCGGTCCCGAGCCCTCCCCGTTACATCCCGTCGAGAATACGTTGTGCCAAATTCCTCCGCTCCTCAAACCTCTCGATTAATTCGGGATTCTTCTTATCCGATATCAATATTTTTTGAGCAGTTTTAAGCTCGGTTAAGGCGGTGATAAGATCACGTTCCTCTGGGCGGTCACTTAACAATAGGGTCGATATGGCTAGGTCTAATTTATCGATTGAGGGATTTTCGAGAGTACCCCGTAGCGTTTCAAAAAATTTAACCGGAAGGGCTTCCCGTGATGGGTTGGATGACAGCGTTTTAAAAATATCTCTTCCTCCGTATAAGTATTTTACGTTTTAGATAAATTGAGCTCAAAATTCTACTAATACGTTCAAGTAGGCGCCATGTATAATCAATGTTCAATAACTATTTTGCAAGGTCCATGGTTGATAACTGGCATTTGTTCAAAAAATGAGATCCAGCCTAATTGGAATATATCGAAGGTGGATCGAACTCACAGCTCAGGATATCCGACCTTCGCTTGGCCAGGTTGTTGCTTAGCTTGATATTTTTTATCAGATCGCATCGTTTTTCTTTAATTATCGCACAAACGGATTTTTTGTATGGATCGATCTAACCAGTTAAATATATGAAAATAAATTATTGAAAACATATCATGGAATATATTAAAAAATAACAATAAATGATTTGTTTTGTTTACGGCGGATATATCCTATACTAAAATCTAA
>RHAI01000069.1 GCA_010028705.1 bacterium | reverse complement strand
CGGGCTCATGGACTGCCAGTAAGAATCGAGAGTTTGGGTCGTTCGCAAAATTAACGAAATCGCGTCCCAATCGGTGTCTGACAACATCAAATTGGATTGGACTATGCCCATTTCATTCTGAGCGAACCCCATCCTTCACGGTAAGTCCCGACAAGATGCTATGGCATTGTTTTGGTTGCCATGAATCCGGTGATACGATCGGATTTGTTATGAAAGTTGACCATTTGGGATTCTCAGAGGCCGTCGAACATATTGCGCTCAAGGTGGGTATTCCAGTGGAGTGGGAGGAACGCTCGCCTGAAGATAGTGCCCGAGATGGATTACTTAACCGATTGAGGGAACACTTAGCAATGGCCCGCGATTTTTACAGAAGTCAATTCGATTCAAGCGGTGCACGATCATATGTTGTGAACCGCGGGGTGGCAGAAGATGTGGCGCGGCGGTTTTCATTGGGGTATTCCTCATCATCTGAAGGGATTGTTCGATTCCTACGATCGAAGGGCTTGTCTGACGAAACGATAATGGACTTAGGAGTGGCGGTTGTTGTCAATGGTCGACTAATCGATCGGTTTTCTGAGCGTTTGGTATTCCCGATAATGGATGAACGAGGGCGAACAATTGGTTTCGGTGGACGGGTGCTTTCGGATTCCACTCATGGGCCTAAGTATATAAACTCCGACGAAACCCCAGTCTTCAATAAGCGTCGGGTGTTATATGGCATTGACTTGGCAAAAACCGCTATTCGAAAAATGGGCTGCGCGGTGGTCATGGAGGGTTATATGGATGTTGTAACAGCCCACCAGTTCGGGTTTTGCCAGTCCGTAGCGGCACTCGGTACTGCCTTTAGTTTAGATCATGCGAGAATCCTGTCCCGCTTGTGTTCAACCGTGGTGACGGCATTGGACCAGGATTCTGCGGGACAATCGGCGACGGATCGTGTGTTCGACCACTGTTCCGCCGTCGGAATTACATTAAAAGTGGCCACGTTTTCGGGAAAGGATCCTGCGGACTGCTTGATCCAATATGGAACTGAATATTTCGAGGAACGATTGGCGTCGGCGGTGTCATATGCTGAATATAAATTTAAACATTTAGTTGCTGACTATCCTATCGATCGTATTGAAAACGTATCAAAGATTGTAGATTCGATGGTGCCGATTCTAAGTAAGGAGTCAGACACCGTTGTACAGCGCCATTATGTGCGTCGAATGGCCACATTCCTAAAAATTGAACCGGAATTAATTCTCGCGAGACTGTCTGGGACGGCATATTCTCCGTTGGCGAAGCGATACTACGCGCCATCGCTACCGAGGAAATCTAAATTACATCTTGCCGAGGAGCAGATCATCTATTTAATGGCGACGAGCTTAGTAGATCGTATTCGGGTATTCGAATCGTTAAAAATTGCCGATTTTAGATCCCCAGAACATCAAGCGATTGCTCAGCTATTGTGCGAGTCCCCATTAGTAAATCGGGATCTCCTCGACGCGATATCTGATGAATCTCACCGAAAACTCCTTGGACGATTACTTGTGGAACGAGCCGCGGATTCGCCGGGTTCGCTGGATGAATGTATCTCGTTATTACGGCGTGTCCCCACGGAAGAGCGCATCACATTGATAAAGGCGCGCTTGAAAGAAATAGATCGGGATGGGTTAGACATGGACGATGAAGTTGACGCGCTGTTGCGTGAATTACAGTCCTTGATACGGGGATCGGACGGTTCGTGACAATTCAAGTCGGGGCACAATTTAAGCTTTTAAAAAAAAAATGAAATTTTTTTTCAAAAAAATACGATAACTTATTGAGCGAGTAATCGCTTAAACGCCTAAGGACTGAATAAGAATGTTAGAGTTCCCCCTTAGCTCAACGTACACTGTTCAGTCCCCCCTTTATACCCAGTTATCATGTAAATAGGCCCTACTAATACAGCTCATGGATCGCAGTAAAACGGCGAGCATCGTTGGGTTTTCTTGGTCAAAATCCTCAAAGTAGCGCCGCCCCGACTCCGCTGTTTCACTCCAATTGCCTGCCATGTTGCCGTTGTTCGCAATCCCAACTGCACGATTTGATCGATGCGTTTGTGAGTGTTCCTGCCCGTAGGGTCTGATTGATGGCGTCAAGTGCAGAGAGCGTAGGGGATGGAGAGCCCGACGACCGGTGGTGTATCGGAAGGTACTCGAAGACGGCTTAGGCAATTATTGCGCGACTAATGGCTCTGTCAGCAGCCCCGAAATAGATTGCACGCAACGCGTTGAGGATAAGAGCTCTCCACTCGTTTACCAAATCTGTGATACATTGAGAAACATGATTAAACGATATAGCCGTCCCCAAATGGCTCAAATATGGGATCCCACTACAAAATTTCAGAAATGGCTTGATGTTGAATTAGCGGCGTGTCGGGTTCATTTTGAGAGGGGAGCTATTCCCCAATCGGACTATTCGGCCATATGTGAAAAGGCTGCATTTGATTGCGATCGGATTGATGAAATCGAAAAGGAAGTGCAACATGACGTTATCGCTTTTTTGACGTCTGTCGCTGAGTTTGTGGGGCCATCCTCCCGATTTATTCATCTTGGATTAACCTCATCTGATGTTGTCGATACCGCATTTAGCCTATTGCTGATCGATGCTGGACACGTATTGAGAGCCGACTTGGATATGTTAATGGAGGCTGTTAAAACTCAGGCGCATACCCATAAATACACTGTTGAAATGGGTCGCACTCATGGGGTCCATGCCGAGCCGACAACATTTGGTCTGAAGTTGACCGTATGGTTTGAGGAGTTAAAGCGTAATCGCCGCCGATTGGATGAGGCATTGGGCCAAGTTAATGTCGGTAAAATATCTGGAGCGGTTGGAAATTACGCTCACATGCCGCCTGATGTGGAGGCAAAAGTATGTGAATATTTGGGCCTCGAAAGTGCCCCGGTTTCCACCCAAATTTTACAACGGGATCGGCACGCCCATTTCATGACTACGTTGGCAATAATCGGTGGGACGCTAGAGAAAATGGCCACCGAGATACGAGCGCTTCAAAAAACGGAATTTAACGAGGTCATCGAACCCTTTGGAAAAGGTCAGAAGGGTTCATCCGCAATGCCTCATAAACGGAATCCGATTATTTGTGAACGAATTACCGGGTTGAGCCGAGTTCTTCGTGGGTATGCTGTTACGTCCCTCGAAAATCAAAACCTCTGGCATGAACGAGATATTTCCCATAGTTCGGCTGAACGAATGATAATGCCGGATGCGACAATAACGTTGGATTACATGTTTGGCTTGATGACAAATGTGATTACAAATATGACCGTTAATAGTGATCAAATGATGGAAAATGTCGGGCGTTCCTACAACGTGTTTTTCTCGCAACAGTTATTGCTGAAATTGGTTGATTCCGGAATGCTCCGAGAGGACGCCTATCGACTGGTCCAACGGAATGCAATTTCCGCATTTACGGAACGCGTTATGTTTGATGATAGAATTCGTTCTGACGAGGAAATTTGTTCCCATCTTACTGAGGAAGAGTTGGACTCGGTTTTTGACTTTTCCAAGTACACCAACCATGTTGATGCCATTTATGATCGAGTTTACTCGGATTAGAATTAAATTGGAGGCGGCACTCAGATTCGAACTGAGGGTGGAGGTTTTGCAGACCTCGGCCTTACCACTTGGCTATGCCGCCCTTGGAAGGACGATAGTTTAGTGGAAGCGCGGCTTAAATTCAATCGACGTCTCGTTCGTTATGTATTGATCTATTTGGGAGGTTCTGTATTTTTGCTTTTTAATAAAGGGACTTTAGGTACTGGGCTTGCGTTTGGATTTATTTCACTATTAGCGATGCTCCTTACGCCAGCCCCGGTTTGCGCCGATCATGTCGATGCTATCCATAGCATCCCTTCAGCCGATTCCGAGTTGAAAATGGCTCAAGGGGTGCAGGAGGCGCTCATGGATTTGCCAATTCCAGTAGTACCTGGGGTAGATGTCGCTCGGTATTATTCTGCGGCCAGTTCCGTAGGGGGAGATTTTATTTTTTTTTCTTCTGAGACGGTTGATAAATTGATTCCCCGAGAATCTGATATTCAAGGTGTAGTAAGGTTGGTCGATGGGCACGAACAGTACCTGAGCGTTGCTGTGGGCGATGTGGCTGGGCATGGTGTGTCCGCAGCACTAATTATGACCTTGACCTCAGGAATATTGAGTGAGGCTTCCCGTGTTTCAATCTCACCGGCCGATGTGTTAATGCGGGTCAATCAGCATCTCGTAACTCACATTGAACATAGCGAAATCCGGTATGTGACGTGTATGTATTTGACGATTTTACCCAAAACAAAGCGATTAAAATATTCTCGTGCTGGACATCCTCCTGGGTTTATTGTGAGAAAGGGCCAGTCTATCGATCTAGATAAACCTGGTGTATTTTTAGGAATGTATCAGGACGAACTTTATGAAAACGCGGAGCTGTCCTTAGAATCTGGCGATCGTATCGTTGTCTTTAGTGATGGTTTGATCGAGGTTCGAAATAACAGTGGTGAGGAATTTGGACTGGATCGACTTAAAGAAAGTATTTTTAGTTATGCCAATGAATCGGCTACTGTACTCGCCGCTAATATTAAACGACAGGTTAGTCTATTTGGGGCGGCTCAAGACGATCAAAGTCTTGTTATTTTAGATATCGCTTAAGATGTGGCAGCGCACCATTAGAGTCGTGAAGTATTCCGAGCTCAATAGAACGTCGACGAAAGAATCGATTGCGATGGAGCGCGTGCGACGTATTACATGGGATAATGGTGACGTTGAACTTGTCGCAAGCCCTCAATCCGAGCGTGAGTTAGCGATTGGCTATATGATTGTGGAAAATCGCTTGATTTGGAAACCTGTTGAGGTAACGGTTGATAATGATAGGGTGTATTTACATGGCCCCGGGCATCCGTTGGGCCTCGTATCCGGGCCGATCCACGATATAACGCCTGAACTAATATATCAATTAACGGCAAGATTTTCTGAATCAGCGATCTTGTACAAAGACACTGGCGCGACCTTTAGCGCTGCATTTGCTGGTGGCCCAGCAATCGCCTGGCATGCGGAGGATGTCAACCAACGGTCTGCAGTCTACAAGGCCGTCGGAAAATGGTGCGAATCACCACTGCTCGGATCAATAATGCTAATTAGTTCGACGATTGATTTGTGGATGGTCCAAACTGCATTCAGGTTGGGGGTTCGCTGTTTAATTACTCGAGGGTCTGCAACAGATAAGGCGATTGATTTTGCTGGGGAGAATTCGTTGGTCGTCATTGGCTATGCCAGAGGACTTCGATTCACCGTTCTCGCTAGCGCAGATTCAATGAAAAATCTCTGATTACCTTTTTCGGAGTCAGAATTATTCTTGAGTAATAGCAACGGTTTGTTTTTACTCTTAGCTGGTTTAAAATAATACTGGTCAAACGCTCAATAGCGACGTATAATTTCGGTCTCACGTTACTTTGAAATTTCTGTGGTACGTGCTTAATTCAAATCGTTCAATCCATCATAATGTTGTGGCGTTTGATCGATTTGATTATATCTTCCTTCTGATGTGAAGGTGCTCGAAAAGGAACTGTGATGGCTGCTGAACACGTGCAAACTGTAATTTATCATCTTGCCTTTCATGGTGTTAATCTTGATGTGACTAAGCCAGTAATCGTTATGTGGGTCGTCTCGGCCATGGTATTTTTGTTTTTAACTGTTGCGAATTTTTTTTCGGGGGTTCGCCGGGTTGAGAGATTTCTTTTTGACTTTATTCACGACGCCTTTGGGAGTAGTTTGCACACAAAAAAGACTATATGGTTTTCGTTTCTTGTTACATTGTTTCTGTTCATTTTCTTATGTAATCTTTCCGGTTTGGTTCCATTTTCTGAGTCCCCCACAAGTGGCATCAGTGTGACCGCTGCGATGGCTGTCGTTGTGTTTCTGGTGTCTCAACTCGTGGGAGTGTATTGTCATGGGTTTAGGCATTTGAAAGTTCTTGTGCCTAGTGGGATTCCTGTAATCATGCTTCCCTTCATAATTCCCTTGGAGCTTATCAGTCAATTGGCTCGACCCTTCTCGTTAGCCATTCGATTGTTTGCCAATATGTTTGCCGGCCATAGTGTCATGCTTATTTTCTTAGGCCTGATCACCTCGGCGACCTTCCCCCTTTTAAAGTTGTTACCGTTTGCTGGTGTCGTTTTGTTGTCGATGTTCGAGATATTTGTTGCCTTCATTCAGGCATTCATATTCACATATCTTGCCTCATTCTACATCAGCGATGCTGCTCACGGGGCGCATTAAGCCAACAACTTAAACCTGTTCGGTTAACAATATTTTGAAGGAGTTTCGTTATGAACGCAATTGGTGCTGGTATTTCAATCGCTTTGGCTGCTTTAGGAGTTAGCTTCTCTTTAGCGATCGTTTATTTTAAAACATTGGATAGCATTACGCGCCAACCTGACCTGCTTGGCTCATTTCGGGTTTTGATGTTTATCGGGTTTGCTTTTATCGAGGCGATCGCTCTATACGCTTTGGTAGTATCATTTTCGATAATCAATAGCTAGGTTATCGATCTAAATTTATTAAGAAGGTGAAGAGAATCAATGTCTTCTAGTATTAGTTTTGAATCAGGTACTGCCATTTGGACAGTAATCAATTTTTTGATTTTGTTGGTGCTAGTGCATCGGTTTGCTTTACCTTCTTTTTATAAGATGGTGGATGATAGCGAAGCCCGCCGTAATGCGTTACTTACAGACCTCGAGTCTAAGGTTGGTGAATCCGACCGGTTAATAGCGGAGTATCGCGATAAAATTTCAGCAGCTGAGCTTTCGGCGGCGGAAATTATTTCGAGTGCCCAGAAAGAGGCCGAAGAATTAAGGCGACAGCAAATTCAAAGCCTTACTGAAGAGAAACAGCGTATTTTGTCCGGAGTTCAGGCGGAAATCCTGTCGGAAAAGAAACGAGCTGTGGACGATGTTCGTGTTAATGCTGCCGGTTTAATTGTGTCGGCTACTTCTAAAATTTTGAAACGGGAAGTAGCGGAATCGAATCATATGGATTTGATTCGTTCGGATTTGGCTGAGTTTGAAAGTGCAGTCAAAGCATGACCTCTCAGTTAATCATTGATTTCGACGCATTGATTGCGAGGGCTGAGTCCCGCGGTGAACTCGATCGTCTCGAGGGCGACTTGGTGAAACTTGCCTATTTGTTTTCCACTAATTTCGATTTTAGACTTTTAATCCGTTCTAATCGTATTTCAATCGAAAATCGGATCGAAAGTGTCCTTGAGGTCGCTGATTTCTCGGCGGCTCAAACCTTCGTTGAGTTATTGTTTATCATCGTAAGTGAACGATATTTTAATCGTATTCAATTGATTTCTGATCGTGTTACCGACATGATTTCAAAGCGTTCGAATCGGTATTTAGTCGTTTTTGGTACCTCTAAGGCCTTGTCCAGCGATGAGCAAAATGAGGTTGGGTCGAGGATAAGTTCTGCTGTCGGTCGGTCGATTACGTTAAGAAATGATGTCGATGCACGATTAATCGCTGGGAGTTTTATTAAGTTGCCAGACGGTAAAGTATTTGACTACTCCGTCCGGCGGCAATTGTCGGAATTTAAATCTTATTTACTGGAGAATGCGTAATGAAAATTGCTCAGGAAGAAATTTCAGCGTTATTGAAAAATCGTCTGGAACAGTTCGAGTTCAAAACTGAAGGGAACGAAGTCGGTTCTGTCGTCGAAACGGCTGACGGAATTGCTCGGATCACGGGGCTTCCAAGTGCGATGCTCGGGGAAATGTTGGAGTTTCCGAACAAGATTTACGGTATCGTTTTTAATCTCGAAGCTAATCAGGTAGTAGTAATAATTCTTGGTAAAAAGACCGCTATTAAAATTGGCGACTCTGC
>RHAI01000068.1 GCA_010028705.1 bacterium | reverse complement strand
GGCAGTGTGATCGCCGGACAAAATCTCGCGTGGAGTGGGAGCGAGTTGACCAACAGCAACGGATTAATCCAAGGGGGAAATGATGTGGCGGTTACGGGTTTAGGGACGTTACGTGGAACATACGGAACGGTGTATGCTGGACATGATCTTGTGTTGAGTGGTGGTTCGGCCCTATTACACGGAAATTGGATTCAAAGCGGTCGAGATCTTTCCTTCAGCTTTACATCGTCGAGTACCGATGGAGACGTCCTATTTGCCGGGAGAAACATTGGGTTATCGGGTACACATGCGACGTTAACCAACAATACGGTGGTGTATAGCCAATCGAACGTGGCGACGAATTTTAATACACTCACTATGTTGAGTTCCAGTCTTCAATCGGGTGGCACCACCACCGTCCAAGGGCAGAACCTTGTCATGAATAACGGGGTGATGATGTCGGCAGGGCGTTTACAATCGACGTTGGGAACGGCGTCTACGTTGACCAACGGCAGCACGGTATATAGTGGGGATGCCCTGCAATGGACCGGCGGGCGCATCACACTGACCGATTCAGTGGTGCAATCTCGAAAAGATATGGGAGTCAATGCCTCCGTGTTGGACATTAATAACGGGGTGATCGTGTCGTCAGGCGCATTGGATGTCACGGCACAAACTGCGCTACTCGCCGACGGCGTGCTTCAAGGGGATCGGATGACGATTCAAGGTACACAGTTCACAGGGAATCACAGCGGTATTTACGCCAAAACAAGCCTGGGATTAACGGGCACCACCACGACACTCACACAGTCTAGCCTTCAATCCGATGGGAATTTGAACGTCACGACCACTACCCTTACGCTGACTGGGAGTACGGCCAAAACCGATAGCACGCTGACCTTATCGGCATCGGGGACATCGTTCCTTACCAATAGCGTATTATCGGGCACACAAGGCGTTAGCTGGGCCGGTACCGATGGCACGGCCACTAATACCCAAGCGAGTACCCAGGGCGCGATGACCATTACGTTTGGCCATGATATCGTAATAAATGGCGGGGTTTGGGAGTCTGGTACCGCAGGGCTGTCGGCTCACAATCATTTGTCTGTGTCCAATGCCACCGTGCGATCAGGATCCCTAGATCTCTCAGGTACCCACGGACTGGACATGGCCAATCTCGTGCTGCTTTCCAATGGCACCCTCCATCTTGTCGGTGGCGAATCCGAGAATCATATCCAAAATAGTATTCTTCAAGGTACAGATCTGGTCGCTGTAATGGGTACGTCCGAAGGCTATGGCAATGGGACCCTCGACACCACCCAGGTCTATGCCAACAGCCTCAGTTGGATCGGAAGTTCGTTGACTGCCAACGGAAGTACCGTAGTCACCAGTCGAACTCAGAGCTATACACTGAGAGACTATACCCAAACGGGTGGGACGGTATCGGCCGCCGGGAACCTCTCGATTCAGGCTCAACGATTGACCAACACGGGGGACATTATTTCAGGTGCCAATGCCAATTTAACGGTCAGCGCTCAACTGACCAACGCCGGATGGATAGGGGCTCACCACGACATTACGGTGCAAGCTGATGCGACAACTGGCGTGGGCACTATCAGCAATACGGGGACTTTGGCGTCTGGAACTAATATGGTGCTACATGCCAATAACACCCTCAACAACCAAAGTGGCCACCTCCAATCGGGAGCCGGAATGACGCTCACCGCCGATCATGGGGACCTCAATAACACGAACGGCGCTATCGCCTCCATTGGCAACATGACGGTGGTTTCTGGCGCCGATATTCTTAACCAAACCAACGGTTCCTTATCGTCCAACGGGGATATAAACCTCACGGCATTACGGGTAGTCAATAGTGGGACGATTTTAGGCGATGCGGTTAAGGTTCAGGCGAGTCGGTTACTAGATAATCAAGCCGGATCTGTGGACGCACGAAATGGCCTTCAAGTC
This sequence comes from bacterium, assembly GCA_010028705.1. Taxonomy (GTDB): domain Bacteria; phylum Margulisbacteria; class Marinamargulisbacteria; order SXXA01; family SXXA01; genus RHAI01. The sequence continues at coordinate 5,968 of RHAI01000068.1, read as the reverse complement.
ACGGTAGCCAATGGCGATATCACCAACGAAAATGGTCATATTCAATCTAATCAAACCCTCACGCTCACTACTAATGGGACCCTTAACAATCAAAATGGAGACATATTCTCCAAAACTGCATTCAGCATTCAGGCGAATACTCTCAATAACACCCGGGGCGCGATCTCGGCGCTGGGGAACGATATGAATGACTTAGCCAGTACTCTTACTACGACGCAAAGCATTAACAACCAGTCTGGTACGATTGGAACTTATGGGGGACTTACTGTCACAGCGACGACTATCGGGAATATCGACGGTCAACTGGGCGGTAACACGCTGTTGAACCTTTCCCACGTAGGGGCCGTCAATAACACCGGTGGTTTTTTAAAATCTAATGGCCAGCTGACGGCAGCGAATGTCACCAACACCAACGGGCAAATCGAAGGCGGCAGTGTGACCCTCACCGACACCGGTACTTTCCAAAATAATGGGGGGACCGTGTACGCCTCCAATCGCAATGGGGCGCTCACCCTTTCGGCACAAAACTTGGCCAATACCAACGGATCTCTGTATTCGAAAGGAACCTTGGATCTCACCCTGTCTGGAGATCTGTTATTGGGGGGCTCTGTAGCGTCCGAACGTGATCTTTCCCTTCGCGCCAGAACTTTCGAAAATTCAGCCACGACATTAGGCTCACTGGGCGCCTTGACGATTGCGACCGGTGCGTTCATCAACACCACCGCCATCCGGGGTAATCACGTGGCGATTACATCAACGACGTGGAACAATTCCGGTACTATTGAAGGTATCCAGTCGGTCCGAGTGGATGGAACGGTACTGGCCAACACTGGGGTGGTGAATAGCGGAACACTCACCCAACTCAATGGGGAATCGATGGCCAATGCTGGAACTATTCAAAGTAACGGAACCCTTCAAATGACTTTGTCTCAAGATTTGGCAAATAGCGTCAATGGCAAACTATTAAGTGGAACGTTGACGGACGTTGAGGCCGGGCGGGTCGTGAATGCTGGAGAAATCAGTAGTGTGGGGGATGTGAGCCTCAAATCAAATTATACAGAGTCGTCCGGAGTTCCGGTAATATCCGACTGGGTCGATTCTGACTCGTTGAATATTTACCGCAACACGTCCGCTATGGGTATCACCAACTCAGGGCTGATTGCGGCCGGTCGCGATCTCACGGTTCACGGTCAGCATGGGGTAAGCAGCGGTCGCCTCTTTGCCGGCCGTGATATGACCATGTCATTGACAGGTAGTTTTTTAAACGACAATGGAACCCTGCATGCCGAGCGGAACATGGCCCTCAACACAACAGAAACGCTGAACAACTATTTAGGCACCATCGAAACCGTGGGCGGGAATTTGACGATACAGGCCCAAGAAATCCACAATTTACGTGCCCCTACCCGCTACATCGTCACCAACACGTTCGATGCCATAAACAGTACCTATGTTGCGGGGGATTATGTACTCAACCGATTGGATGAAGCATCGAGCGATAAAGGGATCATTCAGTCAGGTGCGCATATGGCGTTAACTGGGGATCGAATCCTCAATGATGCCGGGATCATCAGCGCGGTAGGGGATCTGACGTTGAGTGGGGGACGGTTTGAAAACCTGACACATGCAACCCAAGAAAATCATGCGATTCGGTCGTCATGGATTGTCCATCATTGGGACTTTTGGCACTTGCTTCAATATGGCAGCTATGAGTGGGATACCACCGAATGGGGCACCTCGACCTATACCCTAACTCTCCCAGATGGCCACGGCATGGTCTATGCCGGTAATTTAGTCCTTAATAATTTGGGGCAGTTTGTGAACGGCGGGGAGGCAAATGCTATAACGACTTACCGATACGCCACCGGGCATTCGGCATCAGAATTAAATGGGTTGTCGTCAAACCAAGAGATATTGTTGGGGCGGTCGTTAGACACGGCGTCCCAAGAAGCACAAGATACCTATGCGGTGAGATGGCATGATGTACATACGATTCATCATGATGCGGAGTATTTTACATTTTTTAATAAGAACTGGTGGGAAACGAAACCTGCGTGGGACGAAACGATTGACCAATGGCTGACCAAGACCGAAACCCGAGCGGTGGATCCGGCCAATTCCTATATGCTGCATCTGGATACCAACAACACCTTCTTAGCGAGCCCCACGACGTTCCAATCGGCGGGTACGGGGCCAGCGGTGGCTCATCAAGGTGCTGGCACGACAGCGGTGGCCGCTATTAACCCCTTAATACTGGGGCAAACCGGGAGAGCGCTTGCCCTGTCCACGGATGTCATCAGCGGGGACATCACGGGGGCGGGGTTGCGGAGTGCCGTGAGTCTTGTCACGACGACGGGCGCTGCTTTTGCTGGTGTATCAGTTCACGACAGGATCACAAAGGACGGTCCAAAGACCGATAACAAACAGGCCAAATCGGCCCAGCAGGGCCAAGCCGTGAAATCAGGTAGAAGCGACACCTTTCACGGTTTCATTGTGGATGGTGGGTTGGGTCAAAGCACCTATGCCCATGCCACGGGTAAACAATTCCAGCAGGGCCAAGTCGTGAAGTCAGGTACAAGCGACACCTTTCACGGTTTCATTGTGGATGGTGGGTTGGGTCAAATCACCTATGCCCATGCCATGGGTAAACAATTCCAGCAGGGCCAAGCCGTGAAGTCAGGAACCGACGAAGGCCGCCAAAATCTCACGATCACTGGGGATTTGGCGCCCCATACCGTGACTCCAATCGACAATAAAACCGCCCAAGATGGGAAATCCGAGACGTCTCTTGTCGCGATCACCCAATCGGTATTGCCCGGTCCAGGCCTGGGAACGGTGCGACACCGAGGTGGATTAGACGATTTGTTTGCCTCGTCTTACAACCCCGACGATCTGGATGTGTTTAACCAAACATGGGTAGACCGAGGGGAGTTATCGCTATCCGGACCTCGTAACCCGATTAATGGGCACAACACCTACGTGCCTCTACACACCACCGGTATGCCGGTGGATCTTAGCCAGTATGTGGGCAGCAGTTATTTGTTGGAAAAAATTGCCAATGGCCAAACGTATACGGTAGTGGGCGACAGCTACACCGAGAATCAATGGATTCAGGATTTGGTATTTGAACAAACGGGGAAGCGCTTCATTGTGGGGGGAAATGATGCCGAACAAAGCCAGATGCTGATGGATAATGCCTTGGCCGTGAAAGATCAATTGGGATTACAAGTCGGCCAGGCGCTCACGGCCGAGCAAGTGGCACATTTGGATCACGATATTTTGTGGTTGGTGTCCCGGGTGATTGATGGACAAACGGTGCTGGCCCCGACACTATATCTGAGTCAGGCAACACAGGCTGATGTGGCGAACAGCCACGATGTGACGATCGAAGCGGGGACCATCACCGGAACAGTCGATGAATTCGTGAACCTGAAGGGGATCGATACCCACGAAGGCGTGGATTTGGATGTGGCCCACGATGCCCGCAATGACGGGAAGATCACCAGTGAGGGATTGGTCCGAGTCAAAGCCGGGGGTAGTGTGGCGAACTCGGGATCGATTCTGGGAAATCAGGTGGTCGTCGATGGAAAAGTAGTCAAAAATACGGGTACGATGAATGGATATAGTCTGCTATCGGTTCATGGCGACGAAACGGTTGAAAACGTGGACGGATTACTGGAGTCTAAGGGAATAGTAATCGCTAAAACCGATCGTGGCGATGTCATCAACCGAAGCACCGGCAAGGATCGAGAAGCACTGATTAAAGGCGGAACGGTATTGGTCGACAGCGGGCGGGATTTTGTGAATTCCGATGCCGGCGTCGATGCTGAAAACGCACAAATCGAGGCCAATCGAAACATCGAGTTAACCCGAAGTGAGCAAGCCAAATCACGAGTCAACGGAGAGTCTAAAACCAAAAAAGCCGATCTCGATATCGCCAATACGTTGATTCTAAAATCCGTCCAAGATATTAACATGACGGCGATTCGGATGGATGTAAAGACGAATGCGATGATCAACGCGGGACGAAACCTTACGCTTGCGGCCCAACCGAATGGCGACACCCACCGGGACACCGTTGTCAATGTCGGGGGCAATTTGGTGATGGTGTCGGCCGGAGATATGACCTTAAGTGGAACCGATCTGACCGTGGGTGGCAGTGCCGCCTTGAAATCGGACGGGACGATGACATTTGGTACCGTGGACGAGCGGAGCCATAGTGAGAGCCATAGTCGAGATACCATCACTGGGCCATCCCATACTACCCAGGTCGTCCAAACCGATCGAAGCGTCAACACCCAGACACAACGGGGGGTGAAACTGACCGTGGACGGAGATTTGGAACTCGACGGCAACGATATTGCCTTAACGGCTGTTCAATTTAACGTCGGGAATGATCTGGGCGTCACGGCGAAAAGAAATTTGACGATCATGGATGGCAAGCAACGGGTCACGGATCGAGTGGAGTCCCTGCGGTTTGGACCGGGGTTGGGATTGCATTCAGAGATCAGCGAAACCATTCACGATAATTCGATCGCATCACAACTCAATGCCGGTCGCCGAATGGTACTCAAGTCTGGCAGTGATATGACTATCATCGGTAGCCAATTTACATCCGGCGGAGATATGGGCCTGTTCTCCGATAAAAATATGCGGATTGATAGCCAACTCGCCCCGATCAAAAGCGGCGGAGCGATGACGATGTACGCGGGTAATGATATGACCATTACCAATACCGCATTGGAGTCCAAGGGGGACATGGGCCTGTTCTCCGATAAAAATATGCGGATTGATAGCCAACTCGCCCCGATCAAAAGTGGCGGAGCCATGACGGTGCGCGCGGGTAATGATCTGACCATCACCCACACCGGATTGGAATCCAATGGGGATATGGGACTATTTGCCGGTGGTAAAATCGCCCTTGATTCTACCAAAACAACGGACGTGAGTGATGATGGGTCCGGCCACCATATCCGCGAGTCGGTCATTCAAACGACGCTGAAAAGTGGCGGGAATTTGGTGGTCTCGGGTACGCAAGGCGTGGGGATGACGAGTGTGGACTTCAATGCCGGGAAAAATATCGTCATCAACTCCGATGAGGGTAAAATCAGTAGCACAGTGGTGATGTTGCATAACGAAAATAGCCAATCGGGAGGTGACCGCACCCACGTTGATTGGACGAATACCGGCGTGGCGAACAGGATCCAAAGTGGAGGTAACATTATCATGACATCGAAAGGTGATATCGACTTAGAAGGAGCGAAGATGAAAGCGCCCGGGACGGTGTCACTGCAAAGCGAGGAGGGGGATATTTCGCTCACCGGTATCACCAATAGCAGCTACACGTTCGATCGTCATGAATGGAATACAAGCAGTTGGTGGGGATTGGTGAATACCCACCACGTGGAGCAATCGGAACACTATAACGAAGCAACCGACCGGACGACGATCGAAGCGGGAGCGTACCAAGCCCAAGCGGGAGCGGGCAAAGACGTGATCCGGCAAGGGACGAGTGTCAGGGCCGGGACGATCTATGAGAGTGGGCAAAACAACCATGAGAAGACAACGGCAATGCTCAGCCTGAACCATGATATCCATACGGAGAATTCGGATTTAAATTTGGGAATCGTGAAAATTGGAGACATTACGAAAAAAGAGGATGAATTTCGGCATCGAGGTATCGTGAATGAAGTGAATGAGAATTATGCGAGCGGACAGATTGTGAAAGACTTTAAAGGGTCGGTGAATCTCGAAGGAAGCGAGCTCGCATCGACGAGTATAGTCACGATCAAAGGCAGTGATATACACCTTGGAGCGGTCAAAGACGTGGATGAAACGACGACCCGACACAGCGAGATGAACTTTTCCGGTGTCAGTGTGTTCGCGGATTCGGACAAGATGCGCGTGGGAGCCAGCACCAGCTATAAAGGGCACACGGAAATCACGCACAGTGTAGACGAGACGGTGA